>NZ_JBEYJA010000037.1:0-82489 GCF_040703815.1 Streptomyces sp. NPDC006743
GGCGATGCTCGCGATGCTCGCGCCGGGGTCGGCGGCGAGCATCCGCGCCCCCGTGGTCAGGACGGCTTCCAGGTTGCGTGCTGCGTCGGCTCTCACGGGCCCAGCTTATGGGCCGGACCTTCCGGCAGATCAGCCTGCCCGCCGCCATCGGCAGCATCGGCACCGGTCCGCCCGCCGCCACGGGCAGCACCGGGGCCGGTCCGCCCGCCGCCACCGGTCCCGGCACCCGCCGAGCTCCGGACGGACGCGCTCCGCCGTCATCGTCTTGCCCGGCCGTCGCACGGCGGTCCTACGCGACCGGCCGCCACGGGGATTCGCGGACAGCCGCCACGGGGCCGTGCCGACACCCGTTACGACGTTGTGCCGACGCCCGTCACGACGTTGCGCCGGCGGTGCCCGGTGCGGGGAGCCGGGCGGTGGAGTCCGCGTACTTCAGGAGCAGGCGGGCGAATTCGAGCCGTTCGGACTCGGGCCAGTCACGGGTGATGTATTCGAAGGCCTGCCGCTGCTGGCGGCGGAAGTGGCGGAGGAGGGCGGTGCCCTCCTCGGTGAGGTGGAGCACGGTGCGGCGGCCGTCCTGCTGCGAGGCCGCGCGGACCAGGTAGCCGTGGGAGATGCAGTCGCTCACCATGCGGCTGGCCACCGACGGGTCCACCAGGAGGTGTTCGGCGATCCCGCCGACCGTCATCTCCGTGGCCGCCTCGGCCGCCTCGTCGACGATGTTGAGGACCAGGTTGCGCTTGAGGTCCTTGGGTCCCGCCGGGGGGTCGACGGGGGCCTGCATGGTGCGCCGCCTCAGCCGGGCGAAGGCCGTGCCGACGGCGTCCAGGAGGGCTTGTCCTTGCGGCAGCGAGGCGTCCGTGTGGGTCACCCCCGCAGTTTATCGCATGCGTCTGCAGCATGCAGATGTATGCAAGTGTGCATGGAGTTGTGAGTTGCATTAATGTGGTCGTGGCGGTGGGGAGAACTCGGCACCAGCGGAGCGACGCGCCTGCCCGGAGAAAGAGAGAGCCATGATCACAGCCATCATCAACGGCCGGGTGTTCGACGGTGAGCACGTGCGGGAGGACACCACCGTCGTGCTGGACGGCACGCGGATCGCCGCGGTCGGCGGTGAAGCGCCTGCCGGGGCGGACATCGTCGACGCCAGGGGCGCAACGCTGCTGCCCGGTCTGTTCGACGCCCATGTCCACACCTCCGAAGAGGCACTGGCGCTGGCGCTGCGGTTCGGGATCACCACCGAACTGGAGATGCAGGGCATGCACACCAAGGCCGCCCGCGCGCACATCACGGAGAACGACGCCCTCGCCGACGTCCGCTCCGCGGGGTTCGGCATCACTCCTCCCGGGGGTCACCCGAGCGAACTCATGCCCAAGGGTTTCAAGCCGGGAGGGCACGACGGACCCGGCGACGGGGGCGATCGGCCCGGCCCGCGTGAGATGCCCCTGATGCCGTTCTCCACCACGCCGGAAGAAGCGGTCGCCTTCGTCCCCCGGCTCGTCGCGGCGGGGTCGGACTACATCAAGTTCATGGTCGACGACGGTACGGTCGAGGGCCACCCCGGTCTGCCCATGCTCGACCAGGCGACCCTGAGCGCCGGTGTCGCCGAGGCCCACCGGCACGGGATGCTCGCCATCGCCCACACCCTGACCGTCGACGCGACGCGGATGGCGATCGAGGCCGGCATCGACGGCCTGGCCCACCTGTTCATGGACCAGCCGCACACCGACGAGATCATCGACCTCGTCGCCGCCTCCGGCGCGTTCGTCGTCCCCTGTGTCGTCCTGAACGCGTCCATGACGGGCGTCACCGGCTCGGCGCTCACCGGGGACCCGCGCGTCGGCCCCCGCCTGAACGAGGCATGGACCAACACGCTGAACAGCAGTTACAACCGCTACCCGCAGGGCAAGGTCGAGGACGTCCTGGCCTCGGTCAAGGCCCTGCACGACGCCGGCGTCGACCTGATGGTGGGCACCGACTCGGCCCCGCTGCCCCTGCCGTTCCTGGGTGGCGTGGTCCACGGCGCCAGCGTCCACCAGGAACTCCAGTACCTCGTCCAGGCCGGTCTCAGCCCGGTCCAGGCCCTGCGTGCGGCGACCCTCACCCCGGCACGCCGCTTCGGTCTGGAGGACCGTGGCCGCATCGCCGAGGGGTTGCGGGCCGACCTGCTGCTGGTGGACGGCGACCCCACCACCACGATCAGCGACACCCTCAACCTGCGTGACGTGTGGCGCCGGGGCACCCGTACCGCCCTCTCCGCCTCGTAGCGACCCGCTCTCCGCCGACGACCGCTGCCCGCCACGTACGTCCTCCGTGGCGGGCGGCGGTTTCGTTCGTGACGGCCCGGTTCAGCCTGCCAGCCGCCGCAGCCACTCGCGCAGCAGAGCCGTCTCCGTCGGTCTCAGGGGGACCCCGGCGGCCGGGGGGCCGGTGGTGAGCGCCGTTTCCAGTGCCGCGTCGAGGGCGAGGGCGCGCGAGGCCAGGTCGGACCCGGACGGGGCGGCCCGGTCCGTGGTGACGGAGGCGAGGACGGTGTCCCGCAGCCGCGCCGAAGTGGTCAGGTCCCGCTCCGCCGGCGCCTCACCGATCAGCGCCAGCGTGGCGCCCGTCGTCGCGGCGTGGATGACGTGGGTCGCCTGTTCCACCGGGACCCGCAGGCGCCCGGCCTCGGCCGCGCGGCGCAGCAGGGTCATCAGCAGGGCGTGCGCCTCGTCCGCGGCGGGGGGCCGCCGGCCGGGCTGCACGGTGCCGTACATGAGCATGTAGAACGCGGGGTGCCGCACTCCGAAGTCGACGTGCAGGTCCCAGCCGCGGTAGAGGTCGGCCACCGGGTCGTCGGGGGACAGTGCCAGGGCCTCACGTTTCTCGGCCAGGTACATCTCGAACCCGTAGGCGGCCAGGTCGGCCAGGAGTCCGTCCTTGTCGCCGAACAACCGGTACAGCGCGGGCGCGGTGACGCCCGCGGCCGCGGCGACGGCGCGCGTGGACACCGCCTCGCTGCCGCCCTCCTCCAAGAGCTTGGCGGCCACCTGCAGCACCTGGCGGCGCGCGGCCCGACGTTCCTCGTTCATGGAACAACGATATCGCAGTTCGCGTATCGCCGCCTTAACGGTGTTCCGGCGAATACCGAAACGGTGATACGGTCTTCTCGTCGGCGCCGGTCCGTGACTCCTGGACGTGCGCCACACCCTGGCCATGGACGCCGGCCCCCGGCCCGTGGAGCAGCGCGGCCCTCCGCCGCGACGAGCTGCTCACCGCCCGTCGGCACCCCGATTCACGCATCCACCCGATTCACGCACCACCCCACGCACGCATCACCTTTCACTCATCGTCGCCCCACTCACACGCCGCCCTCGCGGCAGGAGAGGAACACTCATGTCCGACATCTCCGTCGTCATCGCCTCGCACTCCGGCTACGGCCACACCGCGCAGATCGCCGTGGCCGTCGAGGACGGCGCGCGTTCCGTCGCCGGGACGCGGGTCCGCCGCGTGGACGTCGCCTCCCTCGGCGACGCCGACTGGGACCTGCTGGACGCCGCGGACGCCATCGTCTTCGGCACCCCCACCTACATGGGCACCGCGTCCGGGGCGTTCCACGCCTTCGCCGAGGCCACCAGCAAGCGGTGGAGCACGCGTGCCTGGAGTGACAAGCTCGCCGCGGGATTCACCAACTCCGGTTCCATGAGCGGCGACAAGATGCACACGCTGCAGTACCTCTCGCTGCTGGCGGCCCAGCACGGCATGCTCTGGGTGAGCCTGAACCTCCTGCCGGGCTGGAACACCACCACCTCCAGCCCCCAGGACGACAACCGGCTCGGCTTCTACCTCGGCGCCGGCGCGCAGAGCTTCAACGACACCGCCGCGGTCCACGACGCGGACCTGAGCACCGCCCGCCACCTCGGCCGGCGCGTCGCCGAGCAGACGCGGATCCACCGCGCCGGGCTCGCCGCCGCGGCGCACTGACCCGACGGTCCGTGAACCGCCCCGGCGGCCCACCCGGTACGAACGCACGGCGACCGCGGACCGGCAGGTCACGGGTGGAGTCCGCCCGCCGCGGAGTCACGTCCGCGCGACCCCGCGGCCGGCCGGAGCGTTCGGGCCGGCGGGAGGACGCGCGGGGCGCGCGACGTCACAGCGCCTTTCATCCCACTCGGAGGAGTGCACATGCAGTACCGGACCCTGGGCAGCCAGGGCCTCGAGGTCTCGGCGATCGGTTACGGCGCGATGGGCCTGACGATGGCGTACGGACCCACCGACGAGGAGGCCGGCCTCGCCGCCCTCCGCCGCGCCCACCAGCTGGGCGTCACCTTCTTCGACACCGCCGAGATGTACGGCCGGGGCACCGGATCCAACGAGATCCTGGTCGGCAGGGCGGTCCGGGACTTCCGCGACGAGGTGGTCCTGGCCACCAAGTTCGGCGTCGACATGTCGGTGCCGCCGGAGCGGATCGGCGGCCCCCTGGACAGCCGGCCCGACACGATCCGCAAGGTCGCCGACAACAGCCTGCGCCACCTCGGCGTGGATCACATCGACGTCTTCTACCAGCACCGCGTCGACCCCGACGTGCCCGTCGAGGAGGTCGCGGGCACCGTCAAGGAACTGATCGAGGCGGGCAAGGTGAAGTACTTCGGCCTCAGTGAGGCCGGACCCGAGACGATCCGCAAGGCGCACGCCGTGCAGCCGGTCTCCGTCCTGCAGACCGAATACTCCCTGTTCGAACGGGACGTGGAGCAGCTCTTCCGGGTCCTGGACGAACTCGGCATCGGCTTCGTCGCCTACTCGCCCCTCGGCCGCGGGTTCCTCACCGGCACCGCCAAGCCCGCCGGCCGCTACGAAGGCAGCGACATACGCAACACCGACCCGCGCTGGCAGCCGGGCAACTTCGAGAAGAACCTCCACGCCGTCGACCGGCTCGCCGCCCTCGCGGCGGCCAAGGGCGCCACCGTCTCCCAGCTCGCCCTGGCCTGGCTCCTGACCCGGGGCGAGCACATCGTGCCCATCCCCGGCACCCGCAGCCCGCAGCGCATCGAGGAGAACGCGGGGGCGGTCGGCCTCACCCTCACCGACGCCGACCTCGAGGCCGTCGACGCGATCCTGCCGCACGGCGGCTTCGGCGCCCGCTACGCCGGGGGGAACGTGCCGGCCTGGACCTGAGAGCCGGCCCGGGCGGGGCACCCCTGCCCACACCGGCGACGCGCGGCCGGGATCGAACCCCCCAGGCGCGGCCCGGCCGTGTGCCCCGAAAGGGCGTCCGTGGGGGGGATCGGGTACGTGTCCGCGGGCGCCGCCCGCCCTCACGGGTGACGCAGCAGGTCGGCCGCCCGCTCGGCGATGGCGTAGACCGTGGCGTTGGTGTTGTTGGACGGGATCGACGGGATGACGGAGGCGTCGGCCACGCGCAGCCCGTCCAGTCCCCGGACCCGCAGTGCGGAGTCGACGACGGAGACCTCGTCCTCGCCCAGGGCGCAGGTGCCCACCGGGTGGCAGTACGAGCCGAAGTACCTGCGGGCGTAGGCGCCCAGGGACTGCCCGTCCAGGGCGCCGGGTCCTAAGCTCACCTCTTCGGGACCCCACTCGGCGAGTGCCGGGGAGCCCACGATCCGGCGGGCCGTCCGGATGCCGGACACCACCGCGCGGACGTCCTGCTCCTCGGTGAAGTAGGCGGGGTCCAGGACCGGCGGCGCGTACGGGTCGGCGGAGGTGATCCGCAGGGTGCCGCGGCCGGCCGGCTGCGCATGAGCATCGAGCGCGCGGCGGCCCTGGTGCACGCGGCGGGGGTGGGCACGATCCTCACCCTGATCGGCGCCCCGCCGGAGCAGCGCGACCTGCGGACCGCGGACGCCGCGCGCGAGATGGTGCTCGCCGCCATCAGCACCCCGGCCGCCCCAGCTTCGCCCGCGGCGGCCGTCCCCTCCCCGTCCACCGCCCCCGCCGTCACCGGAGGGACTGGGCGGGCCGGGGAAAGCGGGGGGGAGCAGGGAGAGCCGGGGGAGTGGGCGCGGTCGGCGAGACAAGCGGCACTGGTGAGGCCGGCGAGACAAGCGGCACTGGTGAGGCCGGCGAGACAAGCGGCTTCGGTGAGGCAAGCGGCTCCGGTGGGGCGGGTCGGGCAAGTGACTCCGGTGGCACCGGCTCCGGTGGCGCCGGCGGCACTGCCGCCGATGAGACGGCGAAGGCCGCGATGGCCCTGCGCGCGGCGCTCGGACGTACCGACCGTCCGGCCGTCACCCCCGCCGAGCGGACCCTGCTCGTCGAGTGGCTGAACCGCCTCGCGGACGCCGGGCCCCCGCAGGCCGCGGACGCCTGAGCGGCGGTCCGCCCCGCCGCCGTGCCCCGACCCGGGCGGTGGCGGGGCGGGGCACGGCGGGCCGGTGGACGGAGTCGGGGCCCGGATCACGGGACGGGCGAGGGCGTCGGTACCGGGCCGGCGCCGAGGCGCTTGCGCGTGCCGCGGTGGGCGGCGATGCCCAGGGCGAGCAGCCAGTAGCTGAACAGGGCGCCCATCAGGGCGGTCGTCCCCCAGCCGTTGGCCGCGTAGAAGTGCGCGGGGGTGTTGCCGAAGAACAGCGACGGCACGAAGGCCAGGTTCACCCCGGCCAGGACGTAGGCCGTGCGGTGGATCCAGCGGGGCAGCAGGCCCGTGCGGGAGAGCGCGTAGCCCGTGGCGGCCAGGAACATGGCCATCAGCATGCGCGAGACGGAACCGTAGAGGACGTAGGTGCCGCTGACCGTGATGGTGGGGTCGACGGGACGGTCGGCCTGGATCACCGCCCCCGCCTCCAGGCCGCTGGAGACCAGGGTGACCACCGTGTACGCGACCCCGGCGGTGAAGGCGAGGGTGCCGGCCCACTCCAGGTCCGGCCGCACGGTCCTGACCAGTTCCCGCAGGGACGCCACGAGGACGAGCAGGCATCCGAGCGCGAGGATCCCGGTCAGCAGCCGGGCCAGCACGTTGGCGTCCGGGGGCGGCCCCGAGTAGACGAAGTACAGCGGTACTTCGACGATGAAGGCGGTGGCTGCGGCGAGGGCGCTGACCGCGGTCATGCGCCGGGCGACGGTCTCCTGCACGGTGGTCCTCCTCGGTCGGTGCCGGGGGCCTCACCGCCCCGGCACCAGAAAGGCTGGCAGGCCCAGGGCCCGGAAGCCGTCGGTCTGGCCCCCGGATCCGGGGTGGACCCGGCGACACCCCCCCAAATGTCTTGGCCCCGGTGCAGGCACTGTGCCGCCGGGCGCGCCGCACCGTGCCGCCACGGGCGTAGCCCTGCGCCCGCACACGTCACGCCGCGCCCGCACACGTCGTGCTGTGTCGCCGCCCGTCCGTGATGTGCCGCCGGTGTGCCGCGGATGTGCCGCATGTGTGCGGTTCATGTGTCCCGGAGTGCCGTCGGAGTGACGCCCGGCCGGTCGCCGCTGTTCCCGGGGCGGGCGGCTTTGCCCGGCGGGCGGAACCAGGAGGAAGCGGTCCCAGGGGGAGGAGGGCGGACGGTTCAGCGGACCAGGTGGTCCAGGGCCGCGCTCGCCAGGCTGAGGGCCGCGTGCAGTTCCGTCACCTCGGCGACGGTCGGCCGGACCACGTCGCTCCAGTTGCCGCGCAGCGCCGGCCAGAGGGCCAGCAGGACCTGGGCGCCCGGCAGTCCGAGGTGGGCGCTCACGTCCATCCGGTCCTCCCCGGCGGGCGTCCAGGACAGGCGGACGCGGCCCGGCGGAATGCGGGAGGGGTCGTCGAGCGTGCTCCAACGGACCTGGAACGACCGGCCGGGCGCCTTGCGCACCACCGTCACCAGCGCCCCGCGCACGTCCTCGGGCATGGGCGACCTGACCAGGGTGCGCAGTTCGACGGGGCTGCGGTAGGGATCGCTGCCCGGGACGAGGGTGAGGGCGGGTCTGCGGGAGGGGCCGTCGTGGCCGGCCGCGGGGCGGCGCCGGGGCAGCGGCGGCCGGGCCGACGGACGGCGGACGGCCGGCCGGCCCGTCAGGTCGATCATGTTGAACCTGGTCATGCGGGACTCCGAACGGGAACGGTGCGCGCCGGTGCGGCGCTGCTCGGTCCAGCGTCGCCCTCCGCAGAGCCGGACGCATCGGTCATATGACTGCATGCGGTGCCCTGGAATGTCAGTCCCTTCGGTCCCTCAGTCCCTCGGTCGCTCAGTTCCTCGGGCCTCTTCGGGGCTCGGACCCCTCTCGTTTCCCGGGCCTCTCCGGGGCTCGGACCCTTTCCGTTTCTCGGTCCCTCCGGTTCCTCGGTGCCTCGGGGTTCCTTCGAGAGGCGTCCGGGCGGATGCGGACACACAAGGGGGCTCCCCCCGGGCGATGCCGCCGGGGAGAGCCCCTTCCTGTGCGTACGCGCCGTGCGTCAGTACAGGTTCTTGTACGTGTTCCAGCCGGTGCCGAGCTTCGCCCGGGTCTTGAACTGACCCTGACCGGTGGAGGAGTAACGGTACAGCTCGCCCTTGGAGTTGACCGCGACCAGGTCGGCGCGGTTGTCCCCGTCGATGTCGCCCGGCGAGGCCAGCTTGTTGTACTGCTGCCAGCCGGTGCCGATCTTCACCTTGGAGGCGAAGGGCGAGGCGCTGTTGCCCGTACCGCGGTAGAGGTACAGCGTGCCGGAGGGCGTCCGCGCGACGATGTCGGCACGGCCGTCGCCGGTGAGGTCGCCCGCGCCGACGATCTTGTCGTAGCCGTTCCAGCCGCCGCCGATCTTGAGCGGCGAGGCGAGGGACGCACCGGTGCCGTTCCCGCGGAACAGGTACAGGTTGCCGGAGGTGTCCCGGCCGAGGACGTCGCCCTTGCCGTCGTCGTTCAGGTCACCGGCGCCGAGGAACAGGTTGTACTTGCTCCAGCCGGTGGCCAGGGAGTCGTCGGCCCCGTAACCGTGGTTGTAGAGGACCCCGTCGTACTGCTCCAGCAGGTCCGCGTACCCGTCCGGGTCGAGCGAGGAGGCGTACGCGATCCGGGCGCCCGCCCAGCCGCCGGTGTCGCTGATCTTGGCGCGCGCGCCGAACTGGCCGTTGTGCATCACGCCGTACCAGTACAGCGTGCCGCCGTTGTCCATGCCGATCAGTGAGGACTTGCCCCAGAAGGGGTTCGCGCCGCTGCCGGCGAAGAGTTCGACGGGCTCGAAGCCGTTTCCGTTCGACTGCCGGGCGCGGAAGTTCCCCGAACCGTCGGCCACGTAGTAGTACAGCTCGCCGGAGGCGGTGCGGCCGAGCAGGTCGCCCTGGCCGTCGCCGCTCCAGTCGTCGGCGGCGATGAGCTGGTTGTACGTGTTCCAGCCGCTGCCGATCTTCTTCCGGGCGGCGAGCGGCGCCGTGGCGTTGCCCTGGCCGGCGTAGAAGTACAGGTCGCCGGAGGGCGTGCGGGCGACGACGTCGCCGATGCCGTCCTTGTTCATGTCGCCCATGCCGACCAGCTGGTCGAACATCGACCAGCCGCCGCCGACCAGGACCCGCGCGCGGAACGGGGAGCTGTCGCTGCCCGTCCCCTGGTACAGGTACAGGTCACCGGAGTAGGTGCGGGCGAGCAGGTCGGGCCTGCCGTCGCCGGTCACGTCGCCGGGCGCGAACACCTTGTTGTAGATCTGCCAGCCCTGGCCGTTCCAGACGCTGTAGCCCGTGCCGGAGACGCCCTCGCTGTGGAACAGCGACAGGGTGCCGGTCGTGGACAGCGTCAGGACCTCGGGGCCGCCCGTGCCGTCGAGGTTCCCCGGCGTGAGGATGTCCTTCGGCCTCTCGTCGGGGTTGTCGCCGTTGATGGTGTACTGCTCGAACTTGTTCGAGGTGCTCAGCCAGACGAGGGTGGTCCCGTCGTCGAGCCGCATGATGTTGTCGCCGACGTTGTCGCCGTCGATGTCGAAGGTCGCCCCGGCGGCCTTGACGCCCGCGCGCAGGTGCGGCGCCGCGTGCGGGGCGGCCTGCGGGCGCTCCCCCTTGGGCACGGCGGCCTTGGGCGTCGGGATGGTGACGTCCTGCGACGGCTTGTCGGCGGCGAGGGCCGGCGTGCTCAGAAACATGCCCGCGGCCGCCGCGAGGGCGGTGCAGGCGAGCAGCCGGGACCGACGCGCTCTACCGAATGGGCGCGAGATAGACAAAAGCCCCCCACTGATCAGGTTGTGGTGTCGGCTTCCTGAAAAGATTCAGTGAAGCCGATGATCGTCGGAGTGTACGACAGCCGTGCACCGCAGATGGTTGCCCTGTCCCCGCAACCGAAATCCGCCCGGAAACCGGGGAAGGTGCGGGTGTACGGACACCTCCGGGAACGGGAACCCAAGTTCCGCTTATGATTTGACACGTGTTCGATTCACGGCACATAAGGACGTTCCACGCGGTGGTGGACGCGGGGACCTACTCCGGAGCCGCCGCGGTCCTCGGGTACACCCAGCCGGCGGTGACCCAGCAGATGAAGGCGCTGGAACGGACCGTCGGCTCACCGCTGTTCGTCCGCGTCGGCCGGCGGATGCGGCTGACCGAGGCCGGTGAGACCCTGGCCCGGCACGCGGAGGCCATCCTCACCAGCCTGTCCGTGGCGGAGGAGCAGGTCACGGCGATCACCCGGCTGCGCAGCGGCCGCGTACGGGTCTGCGCCTTCCCCAGCGCCAACGCCACCGTCGTTCCCGAGGCGCTGGCCCGGCTCGCCGCCGGCCACCCGGGGATACGGGTGCAGTTGCTGGAGGACGAGCCGCCCGACTCGCTGGAGCGGCTGGCGCGCGGCGCGTGCGACATCACCCTGGCCTTCACCTACCCGGGGCTGCGCGAGTCGGTGCCGGACGAGGTGGTGGAGATACCGCTGCTGGAGGACCAGTTGACGGTGCTGATGCCGGTCGGCCACCCGCTGGCCCGGCGGCGCGCGGTCCGGCTCGCCGACCTCGCCGAGGAACGCTGGATCGCCGGGTGCCCGCGCTGTCGCACCAACTTCCTGCATGAGTGCGCCGAACTGGGCTTCGCGCCCGACATCGCGTACACCACGGACGACGGCCTCGTCGTGCAGTCGCTGGTCGCCGAGGGGCTGGGGGTGGCGATGATGCCCGGCCTCGTGCTGTCCTTCCTGCGGCTCGACCGGGTCGCGGGCCGCGCCCTGGAGCCCGCCGTACGCCGCCGTATCTCGGCGTACGTGCTGCGCGAGCACCTGCGGGTCCCGGCGACCGCCCTGGTCGTCGACACGATCAAGGCGGTCGCACAGCGGAGGGTCGGCTGCTGACCTGGCCGGCCCGGCCGCGTAGGGGAGCAGGCCCGGCTGCGGAAGTGGAGCCGGCCCGGCCGCGTACGCAGGGCCTGCCCGGCCGGGCGCGCGGGGCCGGATCCGCGCCCGCGACCGGCCACCCCGCATAAGCACGGCTTGGGAACGACCGAAGAAACCGTCGTTGGACGTGCGGTTCCCGCGGTCCGACGCTGGCGTCATGACCACTACCGACGTCCGGACGCGCAGGGCGACCACCCCCCGCCTCGACCGTCTCGTCCAGGAAGTGCGCGAGGCCGTACGGCAGAACCTGCCCGGTGAGCGCACCGCACATCTGGTCGCTCGGCGGCTGGCGCCGCACCTGGGCGCCGGTGACCTGCTGACCGACGCCCAGTGCGAGGGCAGCGCCGACCGCTACCGCCAGCACGTCCTGCACGTGGAGGAGGACGGCGGCTTCTCGGTCGTGGCCCTGGTGTGGCTGCCGGGACAGCGCACCTCCGTCCACGACCACGTCTCCTGGTGCGTCACGGGAGTGCACGAGGGACGCGAGCACGAACGCCGCTACCGGCTGACCGGCGAGGGCGCGGCGGCGCGGCTCGTCGCCACCGAGGAGGTCGTCAACGAGCGGGGCGACGTCTGCGGGTTCGCGCCGCCGGGCGACATCCACCGGGTCTGGAACGGCGGTACCGGCAAGGCGGTCTCCCTGCACATCTACGGCGCCGACATCGACCGTCTGGGCAGCAGCGTCCGCCGGGTCTACGAGCCGCCGGCCGACGAACGATGAGCGGGCGGACCGCGCCGGTGACGAGGCCGCCGGAGCCCGCGCCGGCGGGTGCCGGGCCGTCCCGGCCGTCGGCGGGCGCCGGACCGCGGACCAAGTTGCCCGGTCTGGCGGCGGCCGCCGCGGGCGTCGCGCTGGCCTGGACGGCGCACCGGCTGCTGCCGGGCGTGCCGATGCTCACCGCCGCCGTCGTGGCCGGTGTCGTCGCCGCTCATCTGCCGCGTGTGCGCACCGCCGTGCGGGGCGTGGCGCGGCCCGGACTCACCTTCGCGGGCAAGCGGTTGATGCGGGCCGGTGTGGTCCTGCTGGGCCTGAGCGTCGGCCTCGACGACGTCCTCGGCCTGGGCTGGCAGACGGTCGTCATGGTGGTGTGCACCGTCGCCGCGACCTTCGCCGGTACGGTCTGGCTCGGGCGGCGCCTGGGTCTGCCCGGGGACCAGCCGCTGCTGATCGCGACCGGATACTCCATCTGCGGTGCCTCCGCGGTCGGGGCGATGAGCGACGTCTCGGGCAGCGAGGAGGAGGACGTGGCCACGGCGGTGGCGATGGTGACGCTCTGCGGCACCCTGGCCATCGTCGTCCTGCCGCTGCTGCACGCCCCGCTCGGCCTGGACGCCACCCAGTTCGGCCGCTGGGTGGGGGCCGGCGTGCACGACGTCGGCCAGGTCGTGGCGACCGCGCAGACCGCCGGACCGACCGCGCTGCGTGAGGCGGTCCTCGTCAAGCTGATGCGGGTGGCGATGCTCGCACCGCTGGTCGCGTCGGTCGGACTGTCCCTGCGCCGGTCCCGGCGCAAGGCCGCCGCACGGACGGCGGCCGGGTGCGACGGCACCCCTGGCGCCCCCGGCACGGACGGCACCGGTGGGGCCGGTGGGAGCGGTGGAGCGGGCACGACGGTCGCGCAGGGGGCGGGCGGGGGAGTGCGGACGCCGGTCGTACCGCTCTTCGTCGCCGGCTTCCTGGCCATGGTGGCGCTGCGCTCCACCGGACTGGTCCCGCACACCGTCCTCGGCCTCGCCCACCACGCCCAGGAACTGCTGCTCGCCGCCGCCCTCGTGGGCCTGGGCAGCGCGGTCCACCTGCCCTCCCTGGTCCGCGACGGCGGCCGGGTCGCGGCGCTCGGCCTCTGCTCCTGGATCGTGATCGCGGGTGTCTCCTACGGCGGTGTCCTGCTGACGACCTGACCGGCGGTCCGGCGGCCTGCCGATGTGCCGATGTGGCGATCTGACGGACCGGGCCGCGGACCGGGGCTCGCACCCCGCCCCTCATGAGTAACCGGCTTGACTGGTGACGACCTTCATGGAAGAGTCGTCACCAGTCAAGCCGGTTACTACTTCTCGATGTGAGGGACACCATGGCCGTCATCCGCTTCCACCTCATCTCCTCGCTCAGCCCCGCCGACGTGGTGAGGGTGCTGACCGACTTCGGTCCCTCGCGCGCCGAGAACTGGCCGACCATCGACGCCGAGCACTTCACCGTCCACGAACTCGGCGACACCTGGGCCGAGGTGACCGAGGGCACCGCCGCGGCCTGGGAGCGGGCGCGCTACCAGTGGGACGCCGAGAAGGGCAGGGTCGACATCACCACGCTCGACTCGAAGCTCTTCGGCGCCGGCGGCGGCTGGGTCTTCACCGCGACCCCCGAGGCCGACGGCACCCGTGTCGACGTCGAACTGACCCGCCGGCCCGCCTCGGTCAAGGGCAAGGTGCTCGCCGCACTGCTCCCGCTCGCCGCCCCCGCCTCCCTGCGCAAGTCCTTCGCGGGCCCGCTGCAGGCCAAGAAGTAGCGCCCGCCGGCAGGCTCAGGCCCTGCCCGGAGCCACGTTGTGGTTGAAACGGAAGACGTTGGAAGGGTCGTAGCGCCGCTTCACGCCGGCCAGCCGGTCGTAGCGCTCCGGCCCGTACACCGCCCGCACCCCCTCCGGCGCGGTCGCCTCGTCCGGCGACAGGAAGTTCACCATGTTGCGCTCCAGCGCCCACGGCTCCAGCCCGTCCACCACCTCGGCCAGCCCGCCCCTGAGCGCGTCCGCCTGATCGGCCCCGCCCACCGCGAACCCGAACACGACGAACGGCACCCCCCGCGTCGACACCGCGTTGGGAACGGCCGGTTCGCGGTCGAAGGCGCCGCCCAGCGCCCGGATCTCCACGTTGGCCAGCGTGCAGCCGGAGCCCCGACCGGCCAGCCGCACCAGCGCCTCCACCGTCTCCCCGGTGAACTCGCCCAGGCACACGCTCCGGTCGTAGTACGGCATCGGGTCCACCGGATCCAGGTGGATCTCCCCGAGCGAGGTGTACGGCTTCTCCCCGACCAGGTCGAGCAGCGGCGGGGCCACCGCCCGCAGCGGCGCCAGCAGCCGCTCGCCGTCGGCCGCCGACCCCAGGTAGCCGACCCGCAGGTGCACCACGAAGGCACCGCGCAGCGGCTCGGGCAGGACCGGCAGGTCGGGCAGCCGCTGGATGCCGACGGAGGAGGTCATCTCCTCCGGCACGGTCGGCAGCCAGGCGCGCCACGCCTCCAGCAGCTCGGCCAGGCACTCACCCGGGAAGTAGAGGCCGCCGCCGTAGAACCGCGTCACCGGGAACACGTCGAACTCGATCTCGGTCACCACACCGAAGTTGCCCTTGCCGCCGCGCAGCGCCCAGAACAGGTCGGGCTCGCTGTCCGCGTCGACGTGGCGCGCCTCGCCGTCCGCCGTGACGACCCGGAGGCCGCGCACGTGGTCGGCCGCGTAACCCAGGGTCCGTCCGAGCAGCGGGCTCTGGCCGCCGCCCAGGGTGTAGCCGACCACACCCACGTCGGGCGCCGAGCCCGCGAGCGGCGCGAGCCCGAACTCGGCCGTGCGCGGCAGCACATCGCGCCAGCGCAGCCCCGCCTCCGCGCGCACGGTCCGCGCCTGCGCGTCCACGGACAGGTACTTCATCCGCCCGGTGGTGATGAGCAGGCCGCCGTGCGCGGGCGCGGTCACCTGGTGGGCCGTGTTCTTCACCGCCACGGGCAGCCCGTGCCGGGATGCGAACCGGACCGCCGCGCACACGTCGGCCTCGCCGGTGGCCCCGACCACCAGCGCCGGCGCCAGGCCGCTGTTGAGGTTGTACGTGGCGCACTCGGCCGCGTAGCCCTCCTCGCCGGGCAGCAGCACCAGCCCGGTGACGGCCTGCCGCAGGGAAGCCATGTCCATGTCCATGTTCACGTCCAGGTCCACGTTCACGCTGATCTCGCAAATCCACTGGGTGTACGGCTCGTTCCCGGCTCGCGCCGCCCCGGCCGTCGCGCGGGCGCGGCGGCGGTCACCGGCGGGAGAAGCCCTTACGGCAAGCACACGTGTCCGACGTCGTCGGAAGTTCATCCCCGCATGTGTGATCTGTGAGGCCGCCGTTGCGCCCGTGATCGCAGCGGCCGGGGATTGCCTTGTGGTGCCCGGTACGGCAGAGTCAGGGTCGGAGAGACCCGCCCCCGTGCCGAACGGGGGCCTGCCGAAAGGAAATCGTGTGAGCCGGATCTCGGTCCGGGGACTCGCAGTGGCCTCGGCCACCGCGGTCACCGCTGTCGGAAGCGTCGTGGGCGTTGCCTCGGTCAGCAGCGCGCAGAACAACGACGCCGAGGCCACGGCGGCCGACGCGACGCTTCTCGCGGACATCCCGGTGGGCCGCCAGGCCCCCGTGCAGACCGCGTCCCTCACGCAGCAGGCGGACGCCCAGGCCATCGCCGCCGACGCCGGCGCCAAGAAGGACGCCGAGCAGGCGGCCCGCAAGGCGGCGGCCCGGACCGCGATCGCGAAGAAGGCGGCCGCGGAGAAAGAGGCCGCGGAGAAGGAAGCCGCCGAGAAGAAGGCCAAGGAACAGGCCAAGCAGCAGGAGGAACTGAGGCAGGCGTCGAGCCAGAGCACGACCGCCGACGCCTCCGACTTCCCCGTCCAGGGTTCCTACTCCACCGCGCAGATCCAGGCCATCGCCCGGCAGATGGTGCCGAGCGGCCAGTTCCAGTGCTTCAGCAACATCGTGAGCCACGAGTCCGGCTGGAACATGAACGCCGTCAACGCGTCCTCCGGCGCGTACGGCCTCTTCCAGGCGCTCCCGGCCGGCAAGTACGCCTCCGCGGGCGCCGACTGGCGGACCAACCCGGCCACGCAGATCAAGTGGGGCCTCAACTACATGAACTCCAGCTACGGCAGCCCGTGCGGGGCCTGGTCGTTCTGGCAGACCAACCACTGGTACTGAGCGGGCCGCCGGGGCCGGCAAACCGACCGCGGGCCTGGTCCGGCGGTCGGCCCGGTCCGGCCGCGGGCCTGGTCCGGCCGCCGTCGGGCGGACGGTCGTTCAGCTGCCCTTCAGGTGAAGGGCAGCTCAACTTCCCCGGCGCGGGCGGTCGTTCAGCTGCTCAGCTGTCTTCGGGGGAAGGGACGCCGACGGCGGTGCCGTCCTCGGCCTCCACCGTGTAGGTGTCCTTGACCTTGACCTCGGTCAGACCGCGGCCCTCGGGGAAGACCCCGCGCCAGTCACCGCTCACGTGCAGTTCGTCGGTGCCCATCGCGCGGACCACCAGCAGGCCCTCGTCGTAGCACCGGTGCGCCTTCCACCACAGGTTCACGAAGGCCTGGCTGCGGATCAGATGCATCCAGTCGGTGCGGTAGATCTCGCGGTTGTAGTTCGACTCGCCGAGCGTGGAGACGAACTTCGAGTACATCGCCTTCACGTACGTCAGCGTCACCTCGTCGTCCTCGGCGAGGGCCCGGTCCCGGGCGTCCTTGAGCGCCACCCGGAACTTCTCCAGCAGGTTCTCCGTCGCGCCCGACGTCCACGACTCGTGGATCTCCGGCGGGTCGCACAGACCGTACTTCGGCCCGGACAGCCGCAGCAGCAGCCGCAGCGTCGGCTCCGTCACCCACAGCGGGCCCGGTTCGTCGCGGTTGCCGATCGGGTTCGGCAGCACCGCGTCGTGCTCCCACTCCGGCGGGGTGATCAGGTGCACGCCCGCCCGGCGGCGGTCGTGGTGGTCGCCGGTGGAGTGCTCCAGCTGGCCGAGGGGGAGGTGCGTCTTGAGCGCGCTGAGATAGGCGCCGTTGACGTCGAGGGCGGTCACCTCGTGCGTGCCCGGCGGCAGTTCGGGCCGCGTCCACTTGGGGCGCGCCTCCCAGATCTGGTCCGCGCCGCGCGCGCTCTGCTTGTGCAGCACATCGGGCAGCCACGGGTGGGCCACGACGTCGTAGCGTCCGCCCTTGCGGGTGTGGTCGAGCAGCGCCATCGCGTCCGGGATCGCCCGCCTGACCAGCGCGGCCGTGGCCGCCTCGACATCACCGGAATGCTGCGTCAGGGCCTCGGCCACGGCCCGGGCGATCGGGTCCGCCGCGCCGGCGGAGGCCGCCTGCGCCCGCCGCCCGGCCGCGACGATCGGCACACCGCCACGGTCCCCGCCCCGGCCGCCGCTACGGTCGCCGCCCCGGTCACGGTCGCCTGACCGGAAGGCCGGACCGGCGGTGCGGGCGGGCGGCCGGGGGGTTCGGACACCGGGACCTGCGCTGTGGGATGCGGAAGTGCCGGGACCCGTGGTGCGGGAAGCGGGTGTGCTGGGGCCCGTGGTGCGGGAAGCGGTTCCGGCCGTTCCGTGCGCGGCGCCGGGGTCGCGGGGGGCGGAGGTCCGCGCGGGGGAGGGGGCGGGTGCCCCCGGTGCGGAGCACTCGGCGGGGTCCAGATGCTGCGGGAACCCCGCCACCTGCTGCCGGGCCGGTCCGCCGCACAGCACACAGGCCCGCGGCTCCGCCAGTGCCTCCACCTCGTCCACCGAGCCCTGGTCCACGGAGCCCTGGTCCACGGAGCCCTGGTCCACGGCGCCCTCGTCAGCGGGGCCCTCGTTCGCGCAGTCCGCGTCGCCGGCGCCCGCGCCCGCCGGGCCCTCGCCTCCGGTGCGAGAGCCGGCGGCCGGCTCCCCGGCCCCGCCGGCGGCGTCGGCCACCGCAGGGGCCGGCTCCCGCTCGGCCTCCCGCTCCTGCTCACCAGCTCCGGACGGCTCCGCCGGTCCGGACCGCTGCGCCAGCCGGGTGCGCGCCCCGGAGAGGAAGTACGCGTACTTCTCCCGGACCTCACCGCTGGGGTCCCGTCCCGACTCCCAGCCGCCCACCGTGGACGGGCTGACCCCCAGGGCCTGCGCCACCTGGGCGCGCGAGAGGTTCAGCCCCTCCCGCAGCACGCGCCGCTCCGCCACGTCCGGCAGCGGCACCTCCTGGCGGGCGGCGGCCAGCAGGGCGTCGATCGCGTCGAAGTCCGTCATCGCGCGGCCTCCTCCTGGGCGGTGGCGGGAAGGGCGACGGGACGGGCGGGCCCGGGCGCCGGCCGGGCCGCGGCCGCCCCCGCACGGCGGACGGCGTCCCGGCGGCGGGCGTCCGGCAGCGCCTCCGAGGCCCGCGTCGGTCCGGCCAGCAGGTCGAGTACGTCGATGCCGAAGTGCCCGGCGACCGCGTCGCAGTCGTCGAGGCTCCACGCGGCGCTCCCGGACTGACGCCGGCTCACCTGCGCCTGACTCACACCGAGCGCCGCGGCGAGGTCCGTCTGCGACTCGCCGGTGGCGTGCAGGAGCGCCGCCACCGCTGTCCGGACCCGGTCCGCCAGAGTCATCCGCATACCGCCGAATCTAACACCTCGTGCCCATGAACCATGCGTATGGCGCATGAGGCGGCCCGCGTTTCCGCAGGGCTGAGCGGCCTGTGGTCAGGCGGCGAAGCCGACGTTGGTGACGTACTCGTACTGGCCCCACTGCGAACCCAGGTCGACGATCTGGTCGACCCAGGCGTCGTCGAGCGCCTGCGCGTCGTCGGCCGCCCAGGCCTCGACGATACGGTCCCAGCGGCGGATGTTGAGGGCGCGGAACTCGACGACGCGTTGCCGTGGCCGGGGCACCTGGGACTGGTTGAGCGGGTGGATCTCCACCCGCGTCCCGCGGCCCTCCCGGTTGAGGCGGCTCAGCAGATGGCGGGCGACGTTGTGCCGGCGCACGGTCCGGTAGGCGGTCTCGACGCGCTCGAGGTTCTTCTTCGACGGGTTGCGCCGGCCCTCCAGCCAGGCCTTCAGGGTGCGGTCGGTGACCGTGAGGCCCGCCGCCCGGGCCGCGGCACGGGCGTGCGGGGTGCGGGTGAGGTAGTGCAGCCGGGCCAGCAGACCGCGCCGGACCGTCACGGGCGTGACGATGAAACCGGCGAGCGCGTCGAGCCGGCGGGCGACGGCCTCGTACCCCTTGATGCCGCGGGCGCCGTACTTGCCGAACTCCTGGGTGCGTTCGGGCATGTCCGCCTCCTTGCCTGGGCCCGGCCCCGGTCCGGGCGCACGGTGCCGGCGGGGCGTTCGGGATCAGTATGGTCCACGGCGGGCGGACTCCGGTGGGCGGCGCACTCCCGTGCGCTCGCGTGCCCCGGCTCTGCTGAAGGGGGCGGACCACCGGTCCCCGCGGCCGAGCGGAGCGGCCGGCCGCGGCGACACATCGCCACCGGTCACGACACATCACCACCGGCGGCGGCGCACCACTGCCCGAGGTGGCGCACTGCTGCCCGAGGCGGCGAACCACCGCCTGGTGGCGGGAGCCCCGAGGGGCGCGGGCGGTGGAAGGACGAGGGAGTACGGGGTCCTCGCGGACCCTGGCGGCCGGTGCCGTCAGCAGGCGGGGCCCGTGATCGTCGAGGTGAAGACCGTCTCTCCGTCCTGGTGGGCGGCGACCTGGACGGTCGTCATGCCGCCGGACTCGGGCGACACCCGGACCACGTCCATCCAGCACGGCCGGTCCAGTTCGGCGTAGCGGACGAATTCCGTGGTGGCGCTCGACGGGATCAGGCCCTGGGGGGCGAGCGCGGCGCAGGCCGCCTGGCGGCCGCCCTCCAGGAGCACCATGCCGGGCAGGTGGTCCCCGGCGTGGTCGAAGAGGATGGGGTGGGTGAGGTCCGGGGTGAGGAGCCAGCGGGTGGGAGAGTCCGTGGCGGTGAGCACCACGTCGGCCGGGGAGGTGCGGCCCACCACCGCCGGGTCGAGCGGGACGCGGGAGGTGGTGAGGTCGAACGCGTCGTCCGGGGCGGGCTTGCGGTTCGTCCGCAGCCGCTGGTACACGGCGGGCGGGACGGTGGAGAAGGTGCCCGCCCCATGGGCCGCGAGGACGCCGTCGCGGACGATGGCCAGCTCCAGCCGCAGCGAGGCCGCCATTCCCCGGCGCCAGGTGATCTCCGCGCACCGGGCGTCGAGTTCGAAGTCGGTCGGGCTGAGCGCGATCCCCAGGTGCTGCTGGTAGGTCGTGTAGCTGAGGTTCCACATCACGAACTGGTGGGTGAGCGGAACACCGAGTTCGGCGTGGGCGAGGAACATGCCTGCCTGCCGGAACGTCTCCGCCACCTGCAGCGGATCGTGGCCGCGGCCGTCGGAGCGGTTGAAGAGGGTGTGTGCCCTGGGCCACTGCCCGGTGAGGGAGAACCGCTGGTCCTCCTGGCCGGTGCAGCCGGTGAGGAACACCTCGGCCACACAGGCGCGGTGGACGTACTCCTTCGGGACCGTGGTGGTCAGACGCGGCAGCGTCGACAGTCCGCCTTCGTCGTGCGTGCTGTGCAAACCCATCGCAGGCCCCCCGCCTGGAAGCTTTGTTCGACGACGCCTCAAAGATACGGACCCACCGGTTTTTTGGTGAGGGCTCAAGGTAAAGGATTTCCCAAGTGTGCGCGCCGGTGACTGAAGGCACGGCTCCGTTTGCAGTGGTTCAAGGGCGCAACTTTCCGGCCCGCACCTGGGAGAACGGGGGGCTCTGTGCCCGGGGGTCGGGGGAGAGGGGGTATTTGCCCCGGGATCGGCCGAGTGCGGGGGTCCTGGTTGTTCTCCCGTGCACCGCACTCTTGCAAAACCGGTCGTCTGGTTTGTTATGGTTCCGCCGAAGTACCGATGGAGGGCCCCGGCAGAGTGCTACGGTCGGGCCGCCGTCGCCCCTGATGTCCTGCGGATCTGGCTCTCTGGAGACAATCGATGACCCGTCAGCAGCAGTGTCCGTACGCGATCGACCCGTCGGGCCGGGACATCCACGGGGAGGCGGCCCGGCTGAGCGCGCGAGGGCCCCTCACCCGGGTCGTCCTGCCCGGCGGGGTCGAGGCCTGGTGGGTGACCGGGCAGGAGACGATCAAAAAACTGCTGATCGACCCGCGCATCTCCAAGGACGCCTACCGGCACTGGCCCGCGTGGATCAACGGCGAGATCGGCGAGACCTGGCCGCTGGCCATCTGGGTCTCGGTGCAGAACATGGTCACCGCCTACGGGGACGACCACAAGCGCCTGCGCGCCCTGGTGGCCTCGGCCTTCACCACGCGCAGGGTGGCCCGGCTGCGGCCCCGCGTCGAGGAGATCACCCGGACGCTCCTGGACGAACTCGCCCGTGCCGACGACGGCCGGCCGGTCGACTTCCGCGGCCGCTTCGCCCACCTGCTGCCCACCCGCGTGCTGAGCGAACTGTTCGGCATCCCCGAGGAGTTCCGCGCCTCACTGCACCGGATCATCAGCGGCTTCTTCGACACGACCGCCTCCATGGAAGCGGCCCGGCGCAACCAGGTGGACCTGTACCGGACGATGGGCGACCTCGTCGCGATCAAACGGGACACCCCCGGCGAGGATCTGACCAGCAGCCTCATCGCAGCCCGGGACGAGACGGACGGCTCCCGGCTCAGCGAGAAGGAACTGGTCGACAATCTCATCCTGCTGTTCACCGCCGGCTACGAGACCACGGTGAACCTGCTCGACAACGCCCTGTGCCTGCTGCTGGCCAACCCCGAGCAGCTCGCCCGCGTCCGGACCGGCCGGGCCGGCTGGGCGGACGCGGTCGAGGAGGCGCTGCGGGTGGAGGCACCGGGGGCCAACGGCATCCTGCGCTACGCCGTCGAGGACGTGGCCGTGGGCGACACGGTGATCGGCAAGGGCGAGCCCCTCGTCATCTCCTTCGCCGCGGCCGGGCGCGACCGCGCCGTGCACGGCGACGACGCGGACCGCTTCGACGTCACCCGCGCCACCCGTCGCGAGCACCTCGCCTTCGGGCACGGCACGCACTTCTGCGTGGGCGCCCAACTCGCCCGCATGGAGGCGGAGATCGCGCTGCGCGGCCTGTTCGACCGGTTCCCGGACGTCGCCCTCGCGGTACCGGCCGGGGACCTGCGTCCGCTGGGTTCCTTCATCTCCAACGGCCACCGGGAGGTTCCGCTGCTCCTCGGCCCGCAGCGCTCGGGGGACTCAGCGGCCGGCGTGCACGGCTGAGCCCAACTGGTCCCGGTACCAGGGCAGATGACGGGCCAGTCCCTCGGCGGGTTCCGGGCCGAGGTCCTGGCCCAGCAGTCGCCACAGGGACGAGCCGGCGAACCAGTGGTCCGAGGTCAGCATCTCGAGGTGGTGCAGCGCCTGCGGGTGCTCCCGCAGCCGGGCGCGGGCCCGCTCCGGGTCCAGCGGGGCGGCGCCGTCCGTCCCGAGCACGCCGCCCACCGCCTCCATGAGGACGGCGCCGGGCACCGGAACCGGGTGGTTGACGTGGTGGGCGCCCGCCAGGTCGAGGTCCGGGCTCGCGAGCGCGGCGCCCACCACGGCCCCGGCCAGGGCCGACACCTCGACGGCCGAGTGCACACCGGCGCCCGCGACCGGCGCCCCCAGGTGCCGGACCAGCAGGGCCAGGCCGGGGATCACCCACCGGTCCCCGGTGCCGTAGACGAGGTGCGGGCGCAGGACGGTGCCCCCGGCCGCGAGGACGATCCGCTCGGCGGCGGCGCGGGTGGCGCTGGTGACGGACCGGGGCCGGACGGCCAGTTCGTGCGGCTCGGCCCCGCGGAAGGGGCCGCGGCCGTAGACGGCGGCGGTGCTCACGTACACGATGCGGCGCACGCCGTGCCGCCGGGCGTCGGCGACCAGGGCCGCCGTGCCCGCCTCGTTGACCGCGCGCAGCTCCGCCTCCTCACCGCCGATGCGCGAGGCGCAGTGCACCACCGTGTCCACGCCCCGGCACAGCCCGTCGACCGAGGCCGCGTCCCCCAGATCGGCGCGGACCACCCGCACCCGGTCCTCGTCGACCGCCGCCAGGTCCCCGCGGTGGCGGACCAGCCGGATCCGTATGTCCGGGCGGGCGAGCGCGGCGCGCACCACGTGCCGTCCTATGAAGCCGTTCGCCCCGGTGATGAGAAGATGCTGCGACATGCGCGGGCCCCCTGTCGGTCCTGGACATCCTTGCCGCTCCCGGCCGCGCGGAGTCCGCGGCCTCCCGGCACTGCTTGTGAAAATACGGACTACCTGGTTTTGTTTCCAGGGGGGAACGGGCAGTGAGGCGTTCTCCGCCAGGCAGCAAGCGCGTAGGAGGAGTCGTGGCACAGCAGGAGCGTGCGATCCGTACCAGGCACGCCATCTTGAAGGCCGCCGCGTCCGTTTTCGACGAACGCGGCTACGAGGCCGCCACGATCGGCGAGATCCTGACCCGTGCCGGCGTCACCAAAGGGGCGCTGTACTTCCACTTCCCCTCGAAGCAGGCGCTGGCCGAGGGCGTGCTGAGCGCACAGTTCGCGGAGGTCTCCCTCGCGCCCAGGGTGTGCAAGCTCCAGGAACTGGTGGACACCGGGCTGCTCACGGCGGACCGGATGCGGCGCGACCCCGTGGTCAGCGCCGCCGCCCGGCTCTCGCTGGGCCAGGAGATGCGCACGCTCTTCGGCGGCCAGGCGGTCACCCTGTGGATCGGGACCACGGAGAAGGTGCTCCAGGAGGCGAGGGCGCAGGGTGAGCTGCTGCCGCACGTCGACCCGGCGGCCAGCGCCTGGGTCATCTCCGCCGCCTGGACCGGCGTGCAGGTCTACTCCCACACGCTGAGCGACCGGGCCGACCTGGTGGAGCGGGTGGTGGCCCTCTTCGAGCACCTGCTGCCCAGCATCGCCGTCCCGGCCGTGCTGAGCCGTCTGATCGTCACTCCCGAACGCGTCGAGGAGGTCGTCCGCGAGACCGAGCGGCGCGCGGGGAGAGCGGCGGAGGACCGGGCCCCGGAAGTCGCCGGCGCCCTTGACTGACATACCGGGCGTGCTGTTTCCCGCTCGCCGGCCCGCGCAGCGGCTCGGGAGCCGCGAACGAGATGGGTGCCGGGCTCACGGCACCCGGCAAGCATGCCCGCGGCGTTGCCGAAAGGTCCGGACAGTGCCGCCACGGGGAACTTCCGGCGCCGTGCGCTCGCACGTGCCGGACGCCGCGCGCTGATCGGACGCCCCTTTTGTTCGCGGCTCTGAGCCCTCGCCGGCCGGTCCTCGCCGGGCTGGCCCTCGCCGCGTTGGCTCTCGCCGCATCGGTCCTCGCCGGGCCCCTGCGGTGCGCATGAAGTCCGGGCGGGCCGGGGCCCCTTCGCCGTGCGCGGCCCCGCCCACGACCGCTTCCCTCGACCCGGCGGGCCGGGCAGTCACCACGCGAGCACCCCGGTCACCGGACGAAGCCGTGACCGGAGTGCTCGCGGTGCGCGAGGAACGCTTTGTGGCGCCGACGGGTGCCATCTGGTGCCACCTGACGCCACACCCCGGGCCGTATGGCGCCAGATGGCACCAGATGGCGCCACTTCGCGTGGGAGTTACGCCAGCGAATTGCTTCACTACCCCTCAAGCTGGGCCTGTTCCGGGTGGGATTCCTCCTAGTCGATCCCGAGATGTACCTGGATTGCCTCGCGCGTGAGATCGCGCCCCGCCCTGTGCTGTTGCGCATGGC
The DNA here is from genome assembly GCF_040703815.1 of Streptomyces sp. NPDC006743. Lineage (NCBI taxonomy): Bacteria > Bacillati > Actinomycetota > Actinomycetes > Kitasatosporales > Streptomycetaceae > Streptomyces > Streptomyces sp. NPDC006743. Next base: position 24,664 of record NZ_JBEYJA010000037.1, read on the forward strand.
GCCATATTGGTGCCATGATGGCGTCATGGACCTCACCCCGTATGTCGACACCCTTCGCCGCGAACTCATGGTGGCCGCCGAAGCCGGCGGGGACGACGCCCGTGAGCTGGCCGAGCGGCTCACCACTCCCCTGGAGTCGGCGACCCGGCTGACCATGCTCAACGTGCTCTCCGCCGCGACGGACGAGATCACCCGGGAACTCGCCCCGGGCTCGGTCGACGTACGGCTGCGCGGGCTCGACCCCGACTTCGTGGTGACGCTGCCGCCCGCCGCCGGCGCCCCCGTCGAGGTCGTCGCCCCGCCGGTCGAACCGGTCGTGGCCCCCGTGCCCGCCGAGGGCGACGAGGGCGGCACCGCCCGCGTCAACCTGCGTCTGCCGGCCCACCTCAAGGCGCGCGCCGAGGAGGCCGCGAGCCGTGAGGGCCTGTCGGTCAACGCATGGCTGGTCCGGGCCGTGGCGGCCGCGGTCGACGGCGGCCGGCCGCGCACGACGGAGAGGACCCGCACCACCGCGACGACCGGCACCACCGGTACCACCAGAACGACGGAAACCACCGGGCAGAGCTTCTCGGGCTGGGTGCGCTAGCCGCACCGCCCGCCCTGCCCCGGCACGGCCCTTCGTCCCGCACGGATCTTCGGTTCGCACGGCCTCTCCACCCGCACGGCCTCTCCACCCGCACGGCCTCTCCACCCGCACGGCCTCTCCACCCGCACGACCGCACGCGCACCACTTCACCCCGCACCGCGCCCACCTGCGCGGATGCCTCCAGGACTCATGAGGACGGTACAGCCATGCCTTCTTTCGACACTCCCGGACCGATCGCGGTGACCGCCCACGTGGGCGCCGGCTCCGTCCAGTTCACCGCGGGCGACCGCACCGACACGGTCGTCTCGGTGCGGCCCGGCGACCCGAAGCGGGACAAGGACGTGCGGGCCGCCGAGCAGACGGAGGTGGCCTACACGAACGGTGTGCTGACCGTCAGGACGAAGGAGCGCCGGTTCATCGGACCGAGCGGCGTCGTCGGGGTGACGGTCGAGCTGCCCGAGGGCTCGGACATCGACGTGACCGGCTCCTGGGTCCAGGTGCTCGGCGAGGGCCGGCTCGGCGAGGTCCGCGTGAAGACGTCGGTCGGTGACGTCCGCCTCGACGCGACGGGGCCGCTCCGGCTGACCTCCTCGCACGGCTCGGTCACCGTGGGCCGGGTCGAGGGCGCGGCCGAGATCACCAGCAGCTCCGGCAGTGTGCGCGCCGGGCTCCTCGACGGCCCCGCCGTCCTGAAGAACTCGCACGGCACCACCACCGTCGAGGCCGTCACAGGGGAGCTGCGCGTCAGCGGCGCCAACGGTGACATCGACGTCCGGCGCGCCGGGGACTCGGTCACCGCCACCACCGCGAACGGCACGCTGCGGGTGGGCGAAGTGGTCCGCGGCGAGATCCAGTTGAAGACCTCCTACGGTGCCATCGAGGTCGGCATCCGGGAGGGCACCGCGGCCTGGCTCGACGCCCGCTCGGACTCCGGGCAGGTGCGCAACAGGCTCACCTCGTCCGATGCCCCGGCTGAGACCGAGGAGACCGTCACGATCCACGCCCGCACCCGGCACGGCAACATCGACATCGTCCGCGCCAAGGCCTGACCGTCCTGCGAGCCCCGGCTCCGATCCGGCCACTTCTCCCGCCGCTTCAGTTTCTCCCGCCACTTCAGCCTTCGAAACGGAGGGCTCCATGCCTTCTTTTGTCATGCCCATGCACAGGCAAGGGGGCGACGACCCCACGCCGGCCGCCGTCAGCGCCGTCGGTCTGCGCAAGTCGTACGGCGACAAGGTCGTCCTCGACGGCATCGACCTGCGGATTCCCACCGGTTCGGTGTTCGCGCTGCTGGGGCCGAACGGAGCCGGCAAGACCACCACCGTGCAGATCCTCTCCACCCTCATCACCGCCGACAGCGGACGGGCCCAGGTCGCGGGCCACGACGTCACCGCCTCCCCGGACGGAGTGCGCGCCGCGATCGGCGTCACCGGGCAGTTCTCCGCCGTGGACGGGCTGATCACCGGCGAGGAGAACATGCTCCTCATGGCGGACCTGCACCACCTGTCCAAGCGGGAGGGGCGGCGCGTCACCGCCGAACTGCTGGAACGGTTCGACCTCGCCGACGTCGCGAAGAAGCCCGCCTCCACCTATTCGGGCGGCATGAAGCGCCGCCTCGACATCGCGATGACGCTGGTCGGTGATCCGCGGATCATCTTCCTCGACGAGCCGACCACCGGACTCGACCCGCGCAGCCGCCACACCATGTGGCAGATCATCCGCGCGCTCGTCTCCGACGGCGTCACCGTCTTCCTCACCACCCAGTACCTGGAGGAGGCCGACGAACTCGCCGACCGTATCGCGGTGCTGAACGACGGGAAAATCGCCGCCGAGGGCACCGCCGAGGAACTGAAGCGGCTCGTCCCCGGCGGGCACGTGTGCCTGCGCTTCTCCGACCCGGCCGCCTACCGCGGCGCCGTCTCGGCGCTGGGCGAGGTCACCCGGGACGAGGAAGCACTGTCGTTGCAGATCCCCAGCGACGGCAGCCAGCGCGCCCTGCGTTCCGTCCTCGACCGGCTGGACGCCGCCGGCATCGAGGCGGACGAACTGACCGTGCACACCCCCGACCTCGACGACGTGTTCTTCGCCCTGACCGGCGCCACCGACCAGCCGAGCCTGCCCGACCAGCCGAAGGAGAACGTCCGATGAGCGGCTCTCTCTCCCTTGCCCTGCGCGACTCGTCCACGATGCTGCGGCGCAACCTTCTGCACGTCAGGCGCTACCCCTCCCTGACGCTGAACCTGCTGCTCACGCCCGTCATGCTGCTGCTGCTCTTCGTCTACATCTTCGGCGACGTGATGAGCGCCGGCATCGGGGGCGGTCACGCGGACCGGTCCGAGTATCTCGCCTACCTCGTCCCGGGCATCCTGATGCTGACCATCGGCGGCACCGCGATCGGCAGCGCGGTCTCCGTCTCGATGGACATGAACGAGGGGATCATCGCCCGCTTCCGCACGATGGCGATCCACCGCGGCTCGGTGCTCATCGGGCACGTCGCCGGCAGCGTGCTCCAGTGTGTGACGAGCGTGGTCCTCGTCGGAGCCGTGGCGGTGGCCATCGGGTTCCAGTCCACCGACGCCACCGTTCTGGAGTGGGTGCTGGCGTTCGGCCTGCTGGTGCTCGTCTCCCTGGCGCTCACCTGGATCGCCGTCGGCATGGGCCTGTCCAGCCCGAACGCCGAGGCGGCCAGCAACAACGCCCTGCCGCTGATGGTCCTGCCGCTGCTGTCCAGCGCCTTCGTGCCGCTCGACGCGATGCCGGGCTGGTTCCGGCCGTTCGCCGAGTACCAGCCGTTCACCCCGGCCATCGAGACCCTGCGGGGCCTGCTGCTCGGCACCCCGATCGACGACAACTGGTGGATCGCCGTGGCCTGGTGCCTGGGTCTGACGGCACTCGGATACCGCTGGTCGAAGGCGACGTACGAACGCGCCGCGAAGTGACCGCGACGACCCGGGGCGAGCGCCGCGACCCCCTGTGACGGCGGGGCGCTCACGGGGGACCGGCGGGCCGGGAGCGGCGTACCGCGACATCATTGTCGGGGCACGCCGTTTCCGCGTTCGCGAGACGGTCTCGTCGCGCCGGCCGCCGCCGGCCCGCCCTTCGGCGGAACGGCCTGGCGGTCACCGGCAGGACGGCACTGGTGACAGGCGGCCCGCGAGGGACCGGTCGGTCACCGCGCGACGGCCGGCCGCGCCGGGCACGTGCGCGGCGATGCCGGGGCGTACGCGGTACGTACGGAGCGACCGCCGCCGCCGTGACACACGTGTGCCGGTCCGGCGCATCCGCGCTGTGTGTGTTCCCGTCTCCTATCCTCACGTGTATGAAAGCCACCACAGACGTCCAGGCCGTCACCAACCTGATCGCCCGGTACGCGGAACTGGTCGACACCGGAGACTTCGCCGCGGTCGGGGAGTTGTTCGCCGACGCCGAGTTCCTCGGGAGCGGCGCGCCGGTCCGGGGCGCCGAGGCCGTGGAGAAGATGCTCCGCGACTCGGTGATCCTCTACGAGGACGGCACCCCGCGCACCCACCACGCCACCACCAACATCGCCGTCGAGGCCGACGAGGAGACCGGCACCGCTACCGCCCGCGCCTACGTGACCGTCTTCCAGAGCCTGCCCGGCCTGCCGCTGCAACCCGTCGCGGCGGGCCGCTACAACGACCGCTTCGCACTCCGTGACGGCGAATGGCGCTTCACGGAACGCCGGGTCCGGATCCATCTGGTGGGCGACGTGAGCCGCCACTTGCGCACCTGAACCGGCCGGGACCCGTCCGGCGCGGGGTGTGTGAGGCGGCAGTCACTCGCCCCGGCCCGGCCGGACGCTCGCGGGCCGTGGCAGCCACCCGGTGGTTCAGCGCTGCGGACAGAAGGGGGCCCGGCGGGCCGCGCCCGGCACGCACCCTCGCGCAGTTGCCGAAAGGCCCTGCCAGCTCCGCTGCAAGGATCCTTCGGCGCCTTGCGATCGCACGCACCGGGCACCGCCCGCTGACCGGAACCCGCTTCTGCTCGCCGCTGTCAGAAGCCGGGGCGGGTCAGGCCGGTGCGTTTGGCCGTGGCCAGGACCGGGGTGGTCTCGATGGCGGTGACGTGTGCCATGGCGCCGATGGTGTCGGTGAGGAAGCGGTAGAGGGCGTCCAGGTCGGTGGTGGTGACCATGACCAGGAGGTTGGCGGGTCCTGTGGTCGCCGCGGTGAAGCGCACCGCCGGTTCCCGGCTGAGCCGTTCACCGGCGGCCTGGAGGGCGCTGGGTGCCACGGACAGCCACAACTGGGCCTTGGTGCGCAGGCCGAGCAGGGCCAGGTCGGTCTCCGTGACCAGGCGCACCGTGCCGTCGTGCAGCAGCGCTTCCAGCCGGCGCCGGACGGTGCGGGGCGTGGTGCCGGTCCGCGCGGCGAGGGTCGCGTAGTCGGCGCGGGCGTCCTCCGTCAGGGCCCGGACGAGCGCCAGGTCCGCGGACGGCAGGGGATCGGGCGGCGGGGAGCTGAGCGGGAACGGGCGTACGCCCAGGCGTGCCGCCTCCTCGTCGCCGAGCAGCCGGGCACCCCAGTTGAGGGAGGCGGGGAAGACCCGCAGCAGGGTGTGGGACGTCCAGTCGTGGACGGCGGCGGTGGCCGGCAGATCGCGCAGCAGGAGCCGGTTGCGTTCCTCAGTGCCGTCCAGGAAGACGATGGTGCTGATCTCGTCGCCTCCGCCGAGGATGTCGACCCACAGGGTGTCGCCGCGCCGCGCCAGCGTGGAGGCGACCGTCCGGATGCGGTCGGGGCGGCAGCGGATGCGCAGGGCCATGGGCACCAGGTGCGGGAAGCGGATCGGGTTGCGCTCCGCGGTGGCACGCAGCGTGCCGTCGGCGTACAGCGGGCCGGCGCGGCGGACCACGGTGCGTTCGGACAGGTCCAGGCAGGCGGCGACGTCCCGCCAGGAAGCGCGCGGGGAAGCGATCAGGGCGGCGGCGATCCGCTGGTCCGTCTCATCGAGGCTCTGGCGCACAAGCGGCACTCTATGCCGTCCGCATGGCGCATGATCGGCCTTCTGCGGGGTCTTTCTGGCGCGGTTCCGCCGCGACGCCCAGGATGGATCACATCGGGAGCCCGCCCGCACACCCGGCTCACACACACCCCGGTGGACACCCGCCCGCTCACACCCACCCCTGCACCCCTTCCCGGGCCGCCCTCGGCCCGGACCGTGGAGGAGACCCCATGACCCACCTCGACGTACTCGCCCTGTCCGGGAGCCTGCGCCGCGACTCCCTCAACAGCGCCCTGCTGCGGGAGGCCGAACGCCTCGGCCCGCGGCTGCGTTTCGACCACTACGACGGCCTCGGGCGGCTGCCGCACTTCAACGAGGACCAGGAGCACCCCGCACCCCCCGCCGTCGCCGACCTGCGCCGCCGCGTCCAGGACGCCGACGCCGTGCTGATCGCCACCCCCGAGTACAACGCCTCCGTCCCGGGCGCGCTGAAGAACGCCCTGGACTGGCTCTCCCGCCCGGCGGGGGACGAAGGCCCGGCGCTGACCCTCAAGCCGGTCGCCGTCATGGGGGCCTCCCCCGGCCCGTTCGGCACCGTCCGCGCCCAACTTGCCCTGCGGCAGGTGCTGCACAAGATGAACGCCCGCGTCGTGCAGCAGCCCGAGTTCCTGCTCTTCCAGGCCCACCGGCAGTTCGGCGAGGACGGATGCCTCCCGGACGGCTCCCCGGCCCAGCGGCTGCTGTGCGACGTGCTCGACGCCCTCACCCTGCTCGCCGCCGGTGAGACGGACCGGCACCGGACGGCCGCGACCGTCCACTGACCGCCGGCTGCCCCGCGCACCAGCCGACGTCCGCCCCAAGAAGCTGAAGCCCATGGCCCCGTGAAGAAGCCGGCGGGGCCGAGCAGAAGAGGAAGTACCCCACCATGGACCCGCACCCAGCACCGCACCCCGCCGGGCACGTCGCGCATCCGGCACCGCACCCCGCCGCGCGCCCCGCGGCCCTCAACCGGCAGTCCGCCGTCCGGTCGCTCGTGCTGGGCGACGTGCGAGTGACCTACGTCGTGGACGGCGCGATGGCCATGCTGCCATCGGGCTTCTTCCCCGGCGTTCCCCGGCAATACTGGGACGCGCACCCCGAACTGCTCGACGAGAGCGGCCGGGTGCCCATGTCCGCGGGCGGCCTGCTGGTCGAACGTGACGGCCGCCGCCTGCTGATCGACGCCGGGCTCGGGCCCGTGCGCGGGCCGGTCCGCGTCTCCGGGGACCTGGTGGGACACAGCGACTGCGGCGCACTCCCCGCGACGCTCGCGGCGCTCGGACACGCACCCGAGGACGTCGGGGCGGTCGCCTTCACCCACCTGCACGTCGACCACACCGGCTGGGCGTTCACACCCGGCAGGACGCCGGACAAGTGGGAGAAGACCTTCCCTCGGGCCCGCTACCTCGTCGCCGCCCCGGAATGGGCCCCGCACGACTGCGGCACCACCGTGCCGGGCGCCCCGGAGGCGGACGTCCTCACCCGCATCGGCGCGGACCACACCCCGTTCGACGACGGCGACGAGATCTTTCCGGGTGTGCGCGCCCTGATCACCCCGGGCCATTCCCCGGGACACACCTCGTACGTGATCGACGCGGCGGGCGAGCGGGTGATCGTCCTCGGGGACGTGTTCCACGCACCGGCGCAGCTCACCCACCCCGACTGGCCCTCACGCCCCGACATCGACCGAGCCGGGGTGAGGGCCGCCCGCCGGCGCCTGACGGCGGAACTCGGACAGCCGGGAACGATCGGCTTCGCGTTCCACTTCGGAGACCAGGCGTTCGGACGTCTGACCGGCACCGGCTGGGCGCCGGTCGCGGCACCGGCGCTCCTGCCGGCCCCGAGGACGGTATGACCGAGGCGCCACGACCAGTGACCGCGGACGACATAATGCGGCCATGGACCGAGCAAGCGCACGGAAGTTCGTGGACTCCTGGGTGACCGCGTGGAACGCGCACGACCTGGACTCCCTGCTCGCGCACTTCACGGACGAGGTGACGTTCCGGTCGCCGGTGGCCGCCCAACTGCTCGGCGGGGACGGGGTGATCCGGGGCAAGGACGCGCTGCGCGCCTACTGGACGGAAGGCCTGCGCCGCATCCCCGATCTGCGGTTCGAGGTGGTCGGCAGCTACGTCGGCGTGGACTGCCTGGTCATCAACTACCGCAACCAGAAGGGCGGCCTGGTCAACGAGGTGCTGATCTTCGACGGCCCGCTGGTCGCCGAGGGGTACGGCACCTACCTGGGCGAGGACGCCAACCCGGCCGGAGCCCGCTGAACCGGCCGTTCCCGGACGCGGGCGCGTCGGCGCCGCCCGGGCGGGTAGGACCCGGGGGACCGGGCGCAGGAGTGGGGGAGACATGGCAGCGGTTCGCGTACTCGTCATCGGCGGCGGGATCGCCGGCACGGCGACGGCCCTGGCCCTGCACAAGGCGGGGTACGACGTCACCGTCCACGAGGCGCATCCGGACGCGGCGGAGGACATCGGCGCCTTCCTGACGCTCGCCGGGAACGGCATGCGCGCCCTCGCGCAGTTCGACGCCGCCGCCGCCGTCACCGCGATCGGCTTTCCGCTGACCTCGATGCGCGTCCTCGACGCGGCCGGGGCCGAGTCCGCGCACGTACCGCTGGGCGACCCAGGCGACCCCCTGCTGCGCTACCGCTGCCTGCGCCGCGGGGAACTCAACGCCGTCCTCCAGGCGGAGGCCGCGCGCCGGGGCGTCCCCGTGCGCCACGGGGCCCGCCTCACCGCCGTCGAGGACGGCGCGGACGGCGTCACCGCGCACTTCGTCGACGGCACCACCGCGACGGGCGACCTGCTCGTCGGCGCGGACGGCGTGCACTCCACGGTCCGCCGCACCCTCGCCCCCGCCGCCCGGCCCGTCTACGCCGGCCAGCGGGTCTTCTACGGCTACACGCGCACCGCGCCCGGCTCCCCGGACGCGGCCTGCATCACGATGGTGCGGGGCAGCACCGCCGCGTTCGGCCACACCACGTCACCCGCCGGGGAGACGTACTGGTTCGCGCGGGTCAGCGACCGGCCGCTGTCCGCAGACGCGATCGACCGGGGCACCCCCGGCCGCTGGCGCGACCTGCTCGTCCCCCTGCTCAGCAAGGACCCCACCCCGGTCGCGGACATCGTCGCGGCCACCGGCGACGAACTGATGGTGACCAACGCGACGGAACTCCCGGCCGGCACACCCTGGCGCTCGGGCCGGATCCTGCTGGTCGGCGACGCGGCCCACGCCGCCTCCCCGGCCACCGGACAGGGCGCCTCGATGGCCCTGGAGGACGCCGTCGTCCTCGCCAAGTGCCTGCGCGACAGCCCCGACCACCCCACGGCGCTCACGCTCTACGAGTCGCTGCGCCGCCCGCGCACCGAGCACAACACGACCGTCAGCGGCAGCATCTCCCGCGGCACCCACACCCCCTCCCCGGCCGGCCGGGCGGCGAGCGGGCCAGGGAGCCCCGGCGCGGACGCGCTCGCCCGCCTCCTGGACTGGAACACCGACATCCGCCACCAGATCCCCGGGCCGGTCGAGGAGCCCCGAGCCTAGCCAGTGCTGTGACCGGAAAGGTGTGCGATGCTCCCCCACTGCCCGAACGGCGTGGGAGGTGCCCCCACCCCAGTGCCGGACATCGCGAGCTTCCCGGCAAACCTTTCCGTTCGCAGCACCAGGGACGGAGACGCCCGCACATGCCGAACGGGCCGCCCCCCGCAGGGAACGGCCCGCTCGGACACCCCTCACGGGGCGGTGTGCAGATCAGTACAGGATGCGGTAGGTGTTCCAGCCCGCGTTGCCGATCTTCACACGCGACGCGTAGGGCGCGGACGCCTTGCCGGTGCCCTTGTACAGCCACAGCGCGCCGTTCTTGTCACGGGCGAGCAGGTCGGTGATGCCGTCGTAGTTGATGTCACCGACGGAGATCAGGGCGTTGTACGTGTTCCAGCCGCTGCCGATGCGGGTGCGCGCGGCGAAGGGGGCCTTGGAATTGCCGGTGCCCTTGTAGAGCCACAGCACGCCCGAGGAGTCCTTGGCGACGATGTCGTCCTTGCCGTCGCCGGTCAGGTCGCCCTTGCCCGCCAGGTCGGTGTAGGCGTTCCAGCCGCCGCCGACCTTGTAACGCGAGGTCAGCTTTCCGTTGCCGTAACCCAGGTAGAGCCACAGCACGCCCGAGCTGTCGCGGGCCAGCAGGTCCTCGTAGGAGGCGCCGCCCAGGTTGCCCGTCGAAAGCACACGGTTGTAGATGTTCCAGCCGCCGCCGACCAGCACCGACGAGGAGCCCCACTTCGTGTAGTGGAGTTCGCCCGCGGTGACGTCCCAGATGCCGTCCGACTCGCCGTCGAGGTTCTGGTCGACCTGCGTGATGAAGCGGGCGTCCTGCCAGCCGTTTCCGGTCGGCTGGCGGGAACCGAGCCCACCCTTGCCGTCGGGCCCGTAACCGTACAGGTTGCCCTTGCTGTCCATGCCGTACACGGCGTTGACCTGGGCCGCCTTGAACTGTGCAGTGACGCTGTACTTCGCGGCGCCCGACGCCTTGGCGGCGGCGGTGACCTGCGAGGCAGACCGTCCGGGTGCGTCGGCGGCGAAAGCGGCGGTGGTGCCGGTCGCCACCAGCGCGGCGGTGACCGCCGCAACCGTGACACGCGCCGCGGTACGACGCGTGTTCAGGCCGGAGCTTTTGGCCACGTGGGTCCTCCAGTTGATCATGGGGGCCGGATGACGGGCCGCGGTGCGGCCCGGGAAGATCCGGAGATACTCCGCGATCTTTCCACAGCTCCCTCACGCATCAACCGGGATTTCTCCCTGTGGGCGAAGTGGTACAGAAGCGGGACAGAAGCGCAACATGAGCCGTACAACCATTCCCGCGCTCACGGTTGCCGAAGGCGCGCCGGCTCCCACGGGTTCCGCGGGCGCGCCCGTGCTCCTGGCCCCGCCTCCGGTTCCGGGATGCCGCCCCCGTCATCCGCAGTCCAGCAGGCCCGCCTTGTGCTTGGCGTCGAGTATCCGGTGCACGGAGGCGTCGACCTTGGCGCGGAAGGAGGCGTCCTGCTTCATCCGGCTCTGCACGGCCCGCGTCATCTCCGGCACGATGGACGGCCGTATCGTCAGGACCATGTCCCCGCCGGCCGCGATGAAGTCCACCGCCCGCTGCGCCGGGGTGAAGGACCGCACCGCCACCGCGTCACCGAGGTCGTCGGAGATGACCACGCCCTTGAAGTTCAGGTCGTGGCGCAGCAGTTGGTCGATCACCGCCGGGGAGAAGGCCGCCAGGTGCTTGGCGTCGATCTTCGTGTAGACGGCCGAGGAGATCATGACGAAGGGCGAACCGGCCTGGATGCCGGCCCGGAAGGGTTGCAGCGAGGCGGACTTGGCGGTCGTGACCGAGTCCACCACGTTCGCGGTGGTGTCCGTGTTGCCCAGCACCTGGCCCAGGCCGGGGAAGTGTTTGAGCGTGGTCATCACCCCGGACTGCGCGAACCCGGCGGCGAAGGCGCCGCTGTGCGAGGTCACGGCGGCGGGGGTGTGACCGTACTCGCGGTGGAAGTAGCCGATGGGGCGGTTGCGGGTGCCCAGGCTCGCGGGAACCACGTCGGCGATCGGAGCGAGGTTCAGGTCGACCCCGGCGGCCTTGAGCTGCTTCGCCCAGTCGGCGGCCCGGGTGCGCAGGGTCGTGGTGCTCCAGCCGCCCTGGGTCAGTCCGTCGGGCATGGCCGAGAAGCCGGGACCGCTCAGCACCTGCACCTGCCCGCCCTCCTGGTCGGTGGCGACCACCATGCCGGCCCGCCGCCCGCCGACCTGGTCGGACTGGGCCCGGATGCCGTCGACCAGTTTCCGGGTCGCCGCCGTACCGGCGGTGCTGCGGCCCGTCAGCATGACGGAGCCCACGTGCTGGTCGCGCAGGGTGCGCACCTGGGACGCGTCGGGGTGGGCGGCGGAGATCCCGCCCATGAAGAGCTGCCCGACCCGCTGGGCCGTGGTCATGCCGGAGTAGTAGTCGTTCACACACTGAGCGGCCCTGGCCGAGGGCAGGGCACGGGGGGTGCTCCGGTGGTCGCCGAGGGTGGCGCCCTGGCTCCTGGCGGCGGCGGGCGGGTCGGCGGCGGTGCGGCCCGCGCTCGACGGTGGCGTGCTCTGCGTGCCGCGGGCGGTCGGGAGCCCCGTCGGGGAGCCGGGGGCGCTCGTCGAGCCCACGGCGCCCACCTGGGCGGAGGTCCCTCCGCATGCCGTCGCCGCGAGAAGCAGGGTGACCACGGGGACCGCGGTGCGCAGGGCGGCCCGGTGGCCCCGGGTGCGTCGGACACGTGCCGGCATGACTTCTTCTCCCGCCTTCGACGTTCTCCGCACCGCACCAGGGGTGCGGGCGGGGCGTGCCGGCGCGTCCCTCACGCGGACCGGCGCGCCTCTTCCGTCCTTCACACGGTACGTCGCCGTCCGACGGCTCACACCTGCCCACCGGTCGGCGGGGCCGGCGGCGGTCCGGCTCACCTTCCCGGCGGGCCGGCCGGCGATCCGCCGGGGCCGCTCCCGCATCAGCGCCTGCCCGGAGTGCGCGGCGGGGCGCGGGCGTGCGCGCGGGCGACTGCGCGCGGGCGCCGGGGAGCGGCGGCCGGGCGCGCGGCGGCCGGTGCGGGAAGGGCCTGCTCGCCGGGCGGCCGGCGCGCGTGCCCGGGGCGGCAAGGGCCTACTCGCCGGGCGGATGCAGCGCGGTGATGCCGGCGAGGACGAGACCGAGCCCGGAGAGGAACTGCTCGCGGTCGTCGTGTCCGGGCAACTGGGCCGCGACGGCCCGGGTGAACGGGTAGTCGTCCGGGTCGAGTTCCTCCCACGCCGCCGACACGCTGCCGAGGAACTCGGCGCGGTCCGGGACAGGCTCGCCGGCCTGGGCGCCCGCGGAGTTCGCGGCGTTCTGGCCGGCGGCGCCGAGGACGTAGTGCACCAGCGCCGAGGTCGCCGTGAACCAGCCGGCCTCGGGCACGCCGAGCGCGGCGACCTGCCGGCCGATGCTTTCGAAGATCCGCGGGGTCACCGATCCCCAGGGGTTGCGGGAGAGTTGCAGGGCGAGTTGCGTGGCGAGCCAGGGGTGTTCCTCGATCGCGTCGAACAGGCCGAGCGCGACGGCCCGGATCGCGTCCTGCGGCGATCCGGCGGCCGGGGCCGCCGCACGGGGGCCGCCCGCCCCGGCGGGCCGGGCTGCCTCACGAAGTCCGCCCGACCCGGCGGGCGCGCCGGCCGCGTCGGAGCCGCCAGGCGCATCGGCTCCCGCAGGTGCACCGCCCACGCCGGGTCTGGCAGGCGCACCGGCTTTCGCAGGCGCGCCGGCCGCGTCGAACCCGGCAGGCGCGTCGGCTTCGGCAGGCGCATCGGCTTCCGCAGGCGCACCGCCCAGGCCAGGTCCGCCAGGCGCACTGCCCAGGCCGGGTCCGGCAGGCGCGTCGGCTTCCGCCGGCGCGCCGGCTGTCCCGGGGCCCGCGGTCAGGGCGGTGGTGACGACGGCCTCCGTGGCGGCGCCGAGCAGTTCCTCCTTGTTGGCCACATGCCAGTAGATCGCCCCGGGGCCGGTGGCGAGGCGCTCGGTCAGCGCCCGGAACGTGAGCCCGTTCTCGCCGGCCGCGTCGAGCAGGTCGACGGCGGCTTCGACGATGCGCTCCCGGGAGAGCGCCTCCGTGCGCCGCTGTGACCGGCGCGTCCGCGTTGCCATGGCCGCCATCTTGACACGCCTGGAGCACCGTTCCAGCATTGGAACGCCGCTCCAGAATGGAACGGCGTACCAGAACGCCCGGCCGCCCGGACCTGCCCGCGGCCCGCCGAACATCCATAGGAACGAGGAACCACGATGCGCACTCCCGTCACGATCGTCGGCGCGGGCCTGGGCGGCCTCACGCTCGCCCGCGTGCTGCACGTCCACGGCGTCCCGGTCACCGTCCACGAGGCCGAGTCCTCCCCGGCGGCCCGCGCGCAGGGCGGCCTGCTCGACATCCACGACCACAACGGGCAGCTCGCCCTGGAGGCGGCCGGCCTGACGGACGAGTTCCGCGCGCTGATCCTCGAGGGCCACCAGGCGATGCGGATCCTCGACCGGGACGGCGGCGTGCTGCTCGACGAACCCGACGACGGCACGGGGGGACGCCCCGAGGTGCGGCGCGGCGAACTGCGCCGGATCCTGCTGGAGTCGCTCCCGGCCGGCACGGTCCGCTGGGGCAGCAAGGCGAGCGGCGTCCGTTCCCTGGGCGGGGGCCGCCACGAGGTGGCCTTCGCCGACGGCGGCACGGTCGTCACGGAACTGCTGGTCGGCGCGGACGGAGCCTGGTCGCGCGTCCGGCCCCTGCTGTCCGGCGCGGTGCCCGCGTACACGGGGACGTCCTTCGTCGAGACGTACCTGTACGACGCCGACGAGCGGCACCCGGCCGCCGCGAAGGCCGTCGGTGCAGGGGCGATGCTCGCGCTCGCCCCGGGGAAGGGGATCCAGGCCCACCGGGAGGACGGCGGCACGCTGCACACCTATGCGGCGCTGTCCCGGCCGCTGGACTGGTTCGCCGCCGCCGGCTTCCCCGACGCCGCCGCGGCGGTCGCGCGGATCGCCGGGGAGTTCGCCGGCTGGGCACCGGAACTGACGGAACTGATCACCGGCGGGGACACCCCGCCGGTGCTGCGCCCCCTGTACACCCTGCCGCCGGCCCACAGGTGGGACAGGGTGCCGGGGGTGACGCTGCTCGGCGACGCCGCCCACCTCATGATCCCGTCCGGCGAGGGCGCCAACCTGGCCATGTACGACGGCGCCGAACTCGCCAAGGCCCTCGTCGCGCACCCCGACGACACCGAGGCCGCGCTCGCCGCGTACGAACGGGACCTGTTCCCCCGCAGCGCGGGGGAGGCCGCCGAAGCCGTACGCCTTCACGAACGCATGTTCGGCCCCCGCGCACCCCGCAGCCTGTTCGAGATGTTCACGGGAGAGGAGCGGGCCGGTTCCGCGTGAGGACTGCCCGCCGGTCAGCTCTCCCGGCGGAGGTCCAGCATGCAGAAGACCTTGTCGTAGCGGTCCTCGCCGACGGCGACGAAGGCGGGCAGCCGGCCGTACTCGGTGAAGCCGAGGGAGCGGTACAGGCGCAGGGCGTGGGTGTTGTCGCCGCGGGCGTCCAGGGTGAGGACCTCGACGCCCGCCTCCCGGGCGTCGGCGATCAGGGCGGCGGTCAGTGCCCGGCCGGTCCCTCGGCCCTGTGCGGCGGCGGCCACCGCGATCTTCTCCAGGTCGGCGTGCGGCCGGTGCGTCGGCCGGGCGTAGCGGAGCCAGTACCCGAACCCGGCGAGCCGGCGGCCGACGTAGGCGGCGCGCAGGGCCGCGTCACCGGAGCGCGCCGCGCAGCGGACGTGGCCGAGGAGTTCCGCCACCTCCTGCCGCGTGGGCGGTTCGACCCAGCCCAGCGCGGCACCCGCACGGACCAGGTCCGCGAGGATGCCGTGCGCCGCCGCGGCGAACCCGGCTTCCAGCTCCGGGTCGGACGCCAGCTCCCCGGCGTCGAGGAGGGTCAGGGGGGCGGTCACACCGCTGGTCAGGGCCGGATCCATGCCCCGCAGCGTAACCACCCCCGGAGCCGCACCGGCACTCCGTGCCCCCTGCCGGCACTCCGCGACCCCGTACCGGCACACTCCACAGCCCCCGTACCGGCACTCCGCCCCGCCCGCGTCGGCACGCCGCGCTCCCGTACCGGCGCCCCACCCCCGGCACCGCAACTCCGCTCCCCGGCACCGCCGCCGCACCCCCGCAGCGCCGCCGCGCACCCCGCCGCGGCCGGCGCCCGCCCTCCGGGCGGTCCGGCCGGGAGCGGGCAAGGAAGGCCCGGCCGGCGGGACTCAAGTGAGACTCGACCGCCGGTTGCTTCGATGAACGGCATCAGGAACGGAGCAGCAGGCCGTCACCGGCTCGAGGCCCGCACCGTGCAGGACCGGCCGGAACCGCTCGCCCGTGGCGAACCGGGCCCCGTGCCCGGCCGGCCGGGCGGCGCGCGCCGGAGAACCAGGGGACGGACGTGCCCGAAGTCGCCGACGCCCGTGAAAGGGATGCTCATGCCGGTCTCCCGTATCCCTGCCGATGACCGAACATCCGGCGTCGCTCGGACACCGAGCGCTGACGCCACCGACGCGGCGCCGGCGGCCGAACCGATCTCTTTGGGGTGACTAGGACATGGGAACCGTCGGACTGGCACGCACCCAGTTCGCCTTGACCGTGGGGGTGCACTACCTGCTCGTCGCACTGACCCTCGGCCTCGTGGTCATGGTGGCGGTCTGCCACACCCGCTGGGTCCGCACGGGCGACCCGGCGCTGCGGCAGGCCACGAAGTACTGGGGCACGCTCTACGTCATCAACTACGCGGTCGGCATCGGCGCGGGCATCGCCATGGAGTACCAGCTCAGCGCCAACTGGTCGGGCCTGGAGAACATGGGCGCCGGAGTCTTCGGCGCGCCGCTCGCCGTGGAGACCGTCGTCGCGTTCTTCGTGGAGTCGACCTTCCTCGCGCTGTGGATCTTCGGCTGGCAGCGGCTGCCCGCGAAGGCGCACCTCGCCTGCATCTGGATCGTCGCCGCGGCCGCGTACCTCTCCGTCGTCTGGGCCCTGCTGGCCAACGGGTTCATGAACAACCCCGTGGCGTACGAGATGCGCGACGGCACCCTCCAGCTGACCGACCCGCTCGCCCTGTTCACCAACCCCAACGCGTGGATCGCCATCCTGCACATCATCGGCGGGGCCCTCGCGGTCGGCGGGTTCTTCATGCTCGGTGTCTCGGTGCTGCTGCGCAGGCGCGGCCGGGCCGACGACACGTTCGTACGGCACTCGATGCGCATGGGCGCCCACGCCGGCTTCTGGGGCGCCCTGCTGGTCGGCCTCAGCGGCGCGGTGCAGATCGAGCGGATCGGTGAGCAGCAGCCGATCAAGCAGGCGCTGCTGGACGGCGACAGTGAGCGGATCACCGCGTTCCAGCGGGAGCTGACGGAGCGTTTCGGGGACGCCGGGCTGCCGCCGGCACCACTGGTGCAGTACAGCGCCTATGTGATGATGGCCGTCGGGTTCGTGCTGCTGATCGTCTCCGTGTGGACCCTGATCGCACTGCGCGGCGACCGGATGCTCACGTCGAAGCCGCTGCACCGCGTGCTGCGGGTCGCCATGGTGATGCCCTTCGTGGCGAACATCGCCGGCTGGCTGGTACGCGAGATCGGCCGGCAGCCGTTCGTCATCGACGACATCCTCACCACCCGGCACGCCCTGACCCCTTCGCTCACCACCACCCAGCTGACCGTCTCCCTGGTGGTGCTGGGGGCGATCGTCACGACCCTGCTGGTCCTCGACTGGTGGCTGCTCGGCAAAGCGGCGATGCGCGGACCGGCGCAGGCCGACCTGTGGGCACAGGAGTCCGTCTCCGGTGAGCACCCCGACCCCGGCGGCACCCTCGACGACGAGCGCGACAGCGTCCTCCTGTAGGGCCTGTCCGGCGGACCGGCCCGCACCCTCGCGGCCCGCGCCTCTCCGTGGCGGAGAGCGGGGGCCGGTGCGTGCGGCCGCGAGGCGGAGGAGGGCGTCCACGCCGAGCGTGGGCAGCCGGCGACGGTGCGGCAGATGTGCGTGCCGCGGTCGCACCAGCCGCTCCGCACCGGGCCGCGACCGCGACACGATCCGCCGGACAGGCCCCGGAGCCTGACGACCACCGCGCCCGCCGCCCCGCCCCCGCACCTCACGCTGCAAAGGAGCACACCGGCCATGAGTTACCCGACCTTGTGGACCATCGGGTTCATCGCCTTGTTCACCGGCTACCTGACGCTCGCCGGAACCAATTACGGAGTGGGCTCGACCCTGCTGTTCACGGCTCACGACGACCGCGAACGCCGGCAGGTGCTCGGCGGCCTCGGCCCGTTCCTGCTCGTCAACGAGTCCTGGCTGCTGGTGTCCCTCGGCGTCCTGGTGGGCACCATGCCGGGCCTGGAGACCCAGCTCCTGGTCGGCGCGGCGCCGTTCGCCCTGGTCGCCATGGCCGGCGCACTGGTCCTGATCAGCGCCGTGATGCTCCGCAGCCGGCACCCCGGGGCCACCGTGCGCAGGCGGTGGGACGGCGTGATCTGCGCGGCCGGCACCGCGGCGGCGTTCGGCTGGGGAGCGTTCCTGGTCGCCGTCGCCGGGTCGCTCGACCTCGACGGCGGCGGCCATGTCGTGGGCAGCGGCGCGGCGTTCACCCCGTACGCCCTGCTGGGCGGGGTCAGTGCCGTCGCGCTGCTCGGCGCGCACGGCTGCGCCTTCACCGCCGCCCGCACCACCGGAGCGGTCGCCGCCCGCGCCGGCGTCCTCGCCCGCCGCCTGTGCGGCGCCGGCTTCCTGCTCGTCGCCCTCACCGTCCTCGCCTCCTGGGCCGGCGGGCACACCGACGGGGCCGCGCTGCGCCGGCCCGCCCTCGCGCCGGCGCTGCTCGCGCTCGCCGTGCTCGCCCTGCTGCCTGCCGTCCGCGCGCTGTCCGCCGGACGGCCCTGGCGGGCGTACGCGGCCACGACCGTCGCGGTGGGGCTCGCGCCGGTCGCCGTGTTCGCGGCCAAGTACCCGTACCTGGCGACCCCCGCGCGGGCCGGAGTGCGGGCCGTCGCGGCCCAGGACCTCGCCGCGGACAGCACCGCACTGGCCCTGATCACCTGGACCGCGGGCCCGGTCCTGCTGCTGGTGATCGCCGTGCAACTGCGGATGTGGTGGCTGCTGCGCGCACCCGCGGAGCGGTCCACGGCCCCCGCCTTCCACTGACGCCCCCGGGGGACGCATGAAGCACGGACCGCTCGACCCCGAACTGGTGCGGATCCACCCGCGCGTGAAGGTGTTCCTCCTGGTGTGCACCGCCGGTGCGGCGCTCGGCGGCGCGCTGCTCGTCGCCCAGGCGCTGCTCCTGGCCCGGGTGCTCGCCGCCCTCTTCGACGGCGGCTCCCGCGAGGCCTTCGCCACGGTGCCGCTGCCCCTGGCCGCCGGGGTCGTCGCGGCCCGGTGCGGGCTCGCCTGGTGGGAGCGCTGGTATCCGGCGCGGGAGGCGACGCGGGTGCAGCAGGCGTTGCGCGAGGAACTGGTCGAGGCCGCGGGCCGCGGCCGGATCCGGGGCGCGGGGCCGCGGCCCGCCGCCGTGGTGGCCGTGCTGACGCGCGGCGCCGACGCGCTGGAGGGGTACGTCTCGGGCGCCGTGGCCGTGCTGCCGCACGCCGTCGTTGTGCCGCCCGCCGTCGTGTGCACGCTGCTGTACCTCGACGTGCCCTCCGGGCTCACCGTGCTGGTCACGCTCCCCTTCGTCCCGCTGGTGCTCGCCGTCGTCGGACTGCACACCAAGGCGCGTACCGAGCGGCACTGGGACGTGCTCCTGCGCCTGGGCGAGCGCTTCCGCCAGGCGGTCGGCGGACTCACCACCCTGCGGGTGTTCGGGCGGCAGGACGACGCGGCCCGGCGCATCCGCGCGGCCGGCACCGAGCTGCGGGTGGTCACGATGGCCACCCTGCGGCAGGCGTTCCTGTCGTCCTTCGTCCTCGAGACCATGACCACCCTCGCCGTCGCCCTGATCGCGGTGCCGGTCGGTTTCCGGCTGCTCGCCGGGGACATGCCGCTCACCGCGGGCCTCGCCGTCCTGCTGCTCACACCGGAGGCGTACCGCCCGCTGCGCTCCCTGGCGCTGCGCTTCCACGCGAGCCAGGAGGGCCGGGCCGTACTCGACCAGGCCCGCCGGATCAGGGCGGCCGCCCCCGAGCCGGCGCGGCCGGCCGCACCTGCGCCGCACCCGGTGCCCCTGCCCGCCCCGGCCGGCGCGCCGGTCGTCCTGGACCGGCTGACGGTCGGGTTCCCGGGCGGCCCCGCCGCCCTGACCGACGTGTCGCTGACGCTCGAACCCGGCCGCTGCCACGCGCTGACCGGACCCAGCGGCGCGGGCAAGAGCACGCTGCTGCGCACCCTCGCCGGCCAGCTCGCACCGCTCGGCGGCGAGATCCGCGTCGGGTCCCACCGGCTGCCGCACGTCCCCGGCGCCGCCTGGACCGCCATGCTCGGGGTGGTGCCGCAGCGACCGCACCTGTTCGCCATGTCCCTCGCGGACAACGTCCGCCTCGGCCGCCCCGACGCCGGCCCCGAAGAGGTGTGGCAGGCGCTGGCCGCCGCGGGGGCCGCCGACTTCGTGGCGGCACTGCCCGACGGCCCGGCCACCCCGCTCGGCGACGGCGGCGCGGTGCTCAGCGCCGGTGAACGGCAGCGGATCGCGCTGGCCCGCGCCCTGCTGCGCAAACCGTCGCTGCTGCTGCTCGACGAGCCCACCGCCCGGCTGGACGGCGAGACGGAGCAGCGGGTGCTCGACGCCCTGCGCGCCCTCGCCGGCGACGAGCGCACCACGGTGCTGGTGGTCACCCATCGCCCCCGGGTCATGGAACTCGCGGACACCGTCTTCCACGCCGCCCACGGCTCGGTCGACGGCCGGCCGCGCCTGCTGGAAGGACAGCCGACATGACGAGCCGTTCAGCCCCCGCACTGCCGCGGACCCGCCTGGTCCTCGCGGCCCTCGCCACGGCACTGTGCGAGGTGTCGGCGGTGGCCCTGACCGGCACCGCCGCCTGGCTGATCTGCCGGGCCTTCGAGCAGCCCCCGCTGGCCGCCCTGTCGGTGGCGGTGGTGGCGGTCCGCGCCCTGGCGATCGTCCGCGGCACGCTGCGCTACGGCGAGCGGCTGGCCGGACACGACGCGGCCCTGCGGATCATGGAACGGGTGCGCGGCCGGTTCTTCGACGCCCTGGAGCCGCTGTCTCCCGCCGGGCGGCCCGCGTTCCGCCGCGGCGACCTGCTCACCCGGCTGCTCGCGGACGTGGAGGCGGCGCAGGACCTGGTGGTCCGGGTGGTCCTGCCCGGCCTCGCGGCACTCACGGTCGGCGCCGGTGTCACCGCCTGGGTCTGGCTGCAACTGCCCGCGGCCGGAGCCGCGCTGGGCTGCGGCCTGCTGGCCGGCTCGGTGCTGCTGCCGGTGGCGGCGGCCGCCGCCCTGGACCGGGCGCGGGTACGCCTGGTGCGGGCCCGCGGCACGCTGGCGGTGCGCAGCGTGGACATCATCGAGGGGGCCGAGGACCTCGCCGTCTGCGGCGCGTCGGCCGCCGCCACCGGGCGCGAGCGCGCCGCCGCGCGGACCGTCGCCCGGCTGGAACGCTCCGTGGCGCTGCGCGGGGCCACCGCCGGCGCCGCGGGGCTCCTGGTCCGGCTGGTGACGACCGGCGCGGTGGCGGTGCTCGCCGCGAGGGCGCAGGACGCCGGGCGGCTCGGCCCGGTCACCGTCGCCGTCCTCACCCTGACCGCGCTCGCCGCCGTGGAGACGAGCGCTCCCGTGCAGGCCGCCGCGGAGCGGTTCGGTGAACTCGGGCACGGGCTGCGGCGGTTGAGGGAAGTCCTGCGCGCCCGCCCGCCCGTGCCCGAACCCGCGCACCCGCTTGCGGTGCCCGCGGGCCCCCTCACGCTGGAGTTCGACGATGTCACCGTGGTGCCCCCGGGAGCTTCCCGGGCGGCCCTGAGCGGATTCGGCCTGTCCCTGGCCCCGGGCCGCAAGGTCGCCCTGGTCGGGCCGAGCGGCGCGGGCAAGAGCACCGTCCTGGCCGCCGCGCTGGGGTTCGTCCGCCCCGGGGCGGGACGGGTGACGCTGAACGGTGTGCCGGTGGAGCGGGTGGGGGGCCGGCAGTTGCGGCCCCGTCTGGTGTGCGGGCTCACCCAGGAGCACCACGTCTTCGCCGGCACGGTCCGCTCCGTGCTCAGGACCGGCCGGCCGGACGCCGGGGACGCCGAACTGTGGTCCGCCCTCGCGCAGGCGGGTGCCGCCGCCTGGATCCGGGCCCTGCCGGGCGGCCTGGACACAGAAGTACGGGACGACGCGGCCGAGTTGTCGGGCGGCCAGCGCCAGCGGCTGGCGCTGGCCGCGGCCCTGCTCGCCGATCCCCGCGTCCTGGTCCTCGACGAACCCACCGAGTCCGTCGATCCCGTGACGGCCGGCGCCCTGCTCCGTGACACCCTGGCCGCGGCCGGCGACCGGTCCCTCCTCCTGGTCAGCCACCGCCTGCGCGGCCTGGAGGCGGCCGACGAGATCGTGGTGCTGCGCGCGGGGCACGTCGTCCAGCGCGGCAGCCACACCGAACTCCTCGCTCGGGAGGGTTACTACCGCGACCAGTACACCGCCGAACGCGAGGCCGAGCAGCGCACGGCGCCCGCGCTCACCGTGGGGTGAGCACGGGCGCCGTACAGCGGTGAGCACGGGCGGGTGCCGTACAAGGGGCGGGCCCGGGCGGGCGGTTCATGCGGCGGGTGTGGGTGGGCGGTACCTGCGGCGGGCATGGGCGGGGCGGTACCTGCGGCTCGCGGCAGCGGACGGGGTGGTCGGCCGCCGCGCGCCGCAGGAGGATCCGGCGCCGCGGGAGTCAGGAAGGCGCGACGCGCCCCGGACGAGGTCGTGGACCGCTCCGGGAAGGCCCGGGACGCCCCGGATGAGCCCGGGGACCGCCCCGGGGAGGCTCGGCCGTCCTCGACGAGGTCGTGTGTGTCCTGGGAAGGTCCGGCGCGCCTCGGACGAGAGCGTGGACTGCCCCGGCAACGCCCGGCGCGCCCCGGACGAGATCATGGCGATCGTCGTCACCGCGCGGCCGGGCGGCAGGCGCCGGGGCGGCCGTCACCGGCCCAGCAGCGGCGGCAGCTCCTCGCTGACCAGTTCGATGTTCCGGGCGGTCAGGTCGTCCGGCATGCCGGCGATGCTCGCCCAGAAGATCAGGTGCTCCACCGGCAGCCCGTCGACCGTCTCCTTGATCTCTGCGGCGGCTTCCTCGGGGGTGAGGATCTTCAGCGCGCCCCACGGGGCGTTGGAGGTCCGGTTGCGGAACTCGTCGGGGTGGATGATCGGCGGCCGGGGCTTGTCGGTGCCCTCCACCGATGACTGCCGGTAGCTGTTCATCTGGTGGGCGAGACAGGGCGCGACGCGTGCCCACGCCTCCTCCGGGTCGTCGGCGAGGATGATCGGCAGCAGGCCGGAGAGCCGGGCGGTCGCCGGGTCGTGGCCGCCCTCGACCAGGCCCTCGCGGTAGTGCGGGAACAGCTCGCGGGAGATGTGCAGCAGCCCGATGCCGAGCCGGCCGGCCATCCGCGCGCCCCGGGGCCCGTAGAAGCCGCCCCACAGCGGAACGGGTTCCTGGACCGGGCCCGGGGTGATGCCGCCCTCCTCCCAGAGCCTGCGGACCTCGCGGATGTTCTCCTCGGTCCGCCGGAACCGCCGCGTGAAGTCCGCGCCCATCAGGTCGTACTCGGGAACCCGGTAGCCGGCGCCCATGCCCAGTTCGAGGCGTCCGCCGCTCACCAGGTCGACGATCGCCGCCTCCTCCGCGAGCTGGGCGGGCCTGCGCAGCGCGGGCAGCACCACCGAGGTGCCGATCCGGGCCCGGCGGGTGCGGGCGGCGGCGGCGGCGGCGAAGGTCAGCGGCTGCGGCAGATAACCGTCCTCGAAGAGGTGGTGCTCGGTGAACCACAGCCCGCCCACGCCCCGCCGGTCCGCCTCCTCGCAGAATTCCAGGCTCTGCGCGTAGTGGTCGGCCCAGGGGCGCTTCCAGCCCTCCGGGTTCCGGAGGTCGAAGAGAAGTCCGACATCCATGGTGAAATCCCCATTCAGTAAGTGAGTTCGGTGGACCGGAGCGGCTTTCGGTGTACGGCGTCTCCACCGCGGCGGAAAGTCATGACCTTCCTCCCCGTGTGGGCCGGGAACGTCTTTCCCGTCCTGGGCGGGCGCCGCGTCTGCGGTGCGGACCGGGGCCGGAAAGCGATTCCGGCACCTCCGCGGGAGGTGCCGGAATCGCCGGGGCCAAGGTGCTGCGAGATCTCCGGGTCAGGCCTCGCAGAGGCCCTCGACGGCGATCTTCTCGAAGATGTGCGCGTACGAGACGATGTCGTCCGGGACCTGCGCGGACATGGCCTGGAACTGCGGGTTGCCGAGCGCCTTGGCGAGGGCCTCGGTCGACTCCCAGATCGCGACGTTCATGAACTGCAGGCTGCCCGCCGTGCCCTGGTGCATCTGCAGGGAGACGAATCCCGGCTGCGCCTTCATGAACTCGGCCTGCTTCTTCCAGTGGGCCAGGAAGGACTCGGCCCTGTCCTTCGGGACGATGAAGGTGTTGGCCAGGACGATGGGCCCGGTCTTCTCCTTGAACTGCGCGAACAGCGGCGTGGTCGGGTCCAGGTTCTCCAGCTTGGCCATTTCTGACTCTTTCTCTCGGTATTGATTCACTGCCGGCCCGTCAGGCCGCGCCTATGCCCTGCGCGAAGCCGAAGAGGCCGTTCGGGTCGTAACTGTTCTTGGTCTTCACCAGTCGCGGATAGTTCTCGGCGTAATAGGAGGTCTTCCAGTCCGCCAGGTCCGGGTCGATGAAGTTCTGGTAGGCCTCGCCCGATGAGAGCGGGTCGACGGCCGCGAAGCCCGCGTCGACCCAGGCCTTCGCGGCGGCCCGCAGCTCGTCGGTGACCGGCCCCCGCGCCATGAAGCCCTGGAAGTTCACTGAGAAGCGGCTGTCGCGGTGCACGAAGGCCGTCGCGGTGCGGTCCAGGTCCCGGACGGCGCCGTCGATCGGCAGCACCTGCAGGCCGTGCGTCTGGCCGCCGGACACCCGCTGGTCGTCGAAGAGCGCCAGGACGCGGGCCCAGCCCTCGCGCGGCACGTCGTCACGGACCAGGCGGCTGCGCTCCAGCGCGAACGCGGTCCGGGGAAGCTGCCCGCGCGGGAAGACGTCCGACCGGTGGCACTCCTCGGTGGCCCTCCCCGCACAGCCGAAGATCCCCGTCATCAGCTCGCGGTAGGACACCACCGACGTCTGCCGCGCGGCCGGCGCGCCGGTCAGGGAGTCCAACCGGGCCAGTTCCGCGTCGAGTTCGGCCGGACTCCCGGTGGAGACCACGATGACCGACGGGACCGGGACGTTGCCCGGCGCGGCGTCGGCGAGGGTGACCACCGCCGCCGAGCCGATCGTGCGGGGACACTCGGCCAGCCACCGGGAGTAGCCGTCGAGCATGTCCAGCGCCCGGTCGTAGGTGTAGCCGAGGCGCGCCGTGACCACCTGCGACAGGACGGACGGCGTCAGCGTGTAGGACGTGACGATGCCGAAGTTGCCGCCTCCGCCCCCGCGCAGCGCCCAGAACAGGTCCGGGTGCTCGCGCGCGGAGGCCGTGACCGCCTCGCCGCTCGCCAGCACCACCGTCGCCGAGGTCAGCGCGTCGCAGGCCATGCCGAGGGTCCGGGTGAGGAACCCCAGCCCGCCGCCCTGCACGAACCCGCCGGCGGCGACGGTCGGGCACGCGCCGCCGGTGAGGGCCAGGCCCGAGTCGGCCAGCGTGTTCAGCACGTCGACGTTCTGCGCGCCCGGACCCAGCGTCACCGAACCGCCGCCGGCCCGCACCGAGTCCAGCCGGGACACGTCCACCACCAGGCCGGTGCCGGTGGAGTACCCCGCGGCGCTGTGGCCGCCGCTGCGCACCGCCGGAGCGATCCCGTTCTGCTGTGCGAAGGCGAGGCACAGCGCCGCGTCCCGCGCGTCCGCGCAGTACGCGACGGCCTGCGGGGCGATGGTGTCGAACTGCATCAGGTCCAGCTGCCTGGCGGTCGCGTACCGGGCGTCGGAGGGGAGCACCAGGTCACCGGTGAGGTGCCTGCCCAGCCGGCTCCACGCGACGGCGCCCGGACCCAGGAGACGGGTGGCGGAGACCGCCGCGGCCGTCCCGAGCAGTGCCCGACGGGAGATCACGAGGGGACCTCCTGCCTGCGCTCCGGCGTCCCGGCCGGCCCGGGCGGGCGGGTGCCGGCGTCCAGACCACCGAGCCGGGCGGCCAGCAGGTCGCGCACCGCCCGGTGGCCGAGGAGTTCGCCGAACAAGGAGCGCACCGGTTCGATCTCCGGGCCGCCGAGCATGATGAGGGCCTGGGCGTCGATGACCGCCATGGCACGGCGGCCGGCCCGGTGCCGCTCGTCGTGGTACGAGTCCAGCAGTCCGGCCGGCGCGGTGCCGGCGACCTCGGCGGCGAGCTTCCAGCCCAGGTCGAAGGCGTCCTGCAGGCCGAGGTTGATGGCCTGGCCGCCGACCGGCAGGTGGCGGTGGGCGGCGTCCCCGGCCAGCAGCACCCGCCCCCGGCGGTAGTGCGCGGCCTGGCGGCTGACATCGCCGAAGGCGTTCACCCACACCGGGGTGCCGCCGCTGATGTCCTCCCCGGTCACCCGCGCCCACGCCCCGACGACCTCGTCGAAGGCGGGTGCGGCGGTACGCACCGCGGGCGTGCGCCCGTACTCGTGCACCATGACCCGGGTCAGCCCCTCCCGCGTCGCGGCGACCGCGAAGCCGCGGGGCAGCCGCTCGAAGCGGCGGTCGGGCACGTCCACCCCGCGGACGTCGCAGCGCAGCAGCTCGCGGCGGGCGTCCCGGCCGGGGAACTCGAAGCCCGCCAGGGCCGCGACCGTGCTCTCCTCGCCGTCGCAGCCCACCACGTACCCGGCGGTCAGCCGCACGCGCCGCCCGGACCCGCCGGTGACGGCCTCGACGCTCACGCCGTCCGCGGCCGGACGCAGCGCGCGGACCTCGTGTTCCCGCCTGATGTCCGCGCCGAGCCGGCGCGCCCGGTCGCCGAGCAGTGCCTCGACCCGCGCCTGCGGCACCTTCCACTGGCCCGCGAACGGGGAGGGCTGGCCGTCCAGGCCGAGGGGCAGGCCGCCGAAGTGCCCCCGGGGTTCACGGGGGACGGTGCCGAGCTGCTCCAGCAGGCCGCGCTCGTCCAGGAGTTCCATGGTGCGGGCGTCCAGGGTGGTGGCCCTGGACTCCGTCGTCGGCGCCGCCAGCCGCTCCAGCACCGTCACCTCGGCCCCGCCCACGCGCAGTTCACCGGCGAGCGCCAGCCCGACGGGCCCGGCACCGACGACGATGACCCGGTCGTCCACTTCAGCACCGGCCTTCGGTGTCGTCCCCGGCGTGCCCCAGGGCGGCGCCCGCCGGGTACCGTCCCAGGCCCTCGGGCGCCGGGCCGCCGCCGGCCGTCGCCGCCCGAGGCCGAAACGCGCCCGCACCGGGGAGGCCGGGCCCGCGGCTCGCGGTGCGGCCGTCGCCCGGCAGCTCGTTCACCGGGCGTCCCAGTGGTAGAAGCGCTGTGCCATCGCGTCGGCGGGCGAGCGCCAGGTGGCCGGGTCGTAGGCCTCGATGAAGGGCTTCAGGTCGGCGCTGACGTTCACGAAGAGCGGGTGGTTCTTGGCCTCCTCGATGGCCGCGCCGCCGCCGTCGGAGTCGAAGTCCTGGAGGTGGAAGTAGAGGCCGCGGTAGCTGAACAGCTGGCGGCGGCGGGTGCCCATCAGTCCCGGCATCTCCGTGGTGTCGAACTCCCCGAAGATGCGGGAGACCTCGGCCTGCGACGCCGGGTCCATCCGGGCAACGATCAAGGTGCTGTGCATCGATCTCTCCTCGTTCGAAGGCGATTACTGACGGGAGGCCGCCACACGGCTCGTCCCGAACCAGCGGTCCAGCGCGTCCGACAGCGGCCCGCACCCGGGGTCCGTCCAGGCGACGTGGCCGTCGGGGCGCAGCAGCGCGGCGGACGTCCCGGTGAGCGGGCACCCCTGCGGGAGGTGGTGCGGGGCCGCCGTCACCACGTCGACCCGGTCCGCCCAGGGCCCGGCGGCCCGGCGCAGCTCCGGGTCGTCCGCCAGGTCCAGCAGCACACCCCGCCCGGTGCTCAGGCCCGCGACGGTGGTCGTCGGCCCGTCCGGCCCGCGCAGCTCCCGCTTGGGGACGCGGGCGCCGAGCAGCGGATGGGTGCCGGGGCCGACGTCGTAGCGGATGTCGAGGCCGCTGACCATTCCGGCGAGATGGCGGCGGACCTCGTCCAGCTCCATCAGGTCCGCGACCACCTCGCGCAGCGGTTCGACCTCCGAGCCGGACAGGAAGAGCACGCCCTGGGCCAGCGTGTTGACCAGCAGCCGGGCGCCGACGGGATGGCGTTCGGCGTGGTAGGAGTCGAGCAGTGCCGGCGGGGCCGACCCGCGCACCACCGCGGCGAGCTTCCAGCCGAGGTTGACGGCGTCCTGCACACCGACGCTCAGACCCTGGCCGCCCACCGGGAGATGGGTGTGGGCGGCGTCGCCGGCCAGCAGCACCGAACCCCGCCGGTACTCGGTGACCTGGCGCGTCGCATCGCCGAAGGAGCTGATCCAGTGCGCGGTGCCGCCGCGCATGTCCTCCCCCGTCAGCCGCTCCCAGGCGTCCGCCACCTCGGCGAACTCCGGGGGCCGGGTGCGCCGCCGGGGCGGGACGCCGTGCTCGACGACGATGATGCGGTCGACGCCGTCGCCGAGCGGGGTGGCCATCACCATGCCGGCCGGCAGCCGTTCACCGATCGGACGCGGCCTGAGCGCGCACCCGCCGATGTCGGCGACGAACATCTCGCGGGTCGACGGGGTCCCGGGGAACTCGAAGCCGGCGGCGGCGCGCACGAAGCTGTGGCCGCCGTCGCAGCCGACCAGGTAGCGGCAGCGCAGCAGGCGCGGCCCGCCGGGCGTCTCGACCTCGACCCGCACGCTGTCGCCGTCGTCGTGCAGGCCGGCCACGGTCCAGCCGCGCCGGACGTCGGCGCCCAGCTCCGCCGCCCACTCCCCGAGCACCCGCTCGGTGGTGGCCTGCGGGATGCTCCGCGCTCCGAAGTGGGCGTCCATCAGGACGCTGTAGTCCAGCGGCAGGCCGCCGAAGTGCCCCGAGGCGCTGATCCCCAGGTCGCCGAAGCGGGGCAGCAGGCCGCGCTGGTCGAACAGTTCCACCGCGCGGGCGGTGAAGCCCAGGCTCCGCGACTCCTGCGACGGCTTCTCGAGCCGGTCCAGTACGAGGACCTCGACGCCGCCGAGGCGCAGTTCCGCGGCCAGCACGAGCCCCGCGGGGCCCGCGCCGACGATGATCACCGGAGCGTCCATGGGGCCTCCTTGGCAGGCGGGAACCGCGGCAGGAAGCCGCGGAGAGAAAAGGCGGTGGCCGGGCGGACGAGGCGCGGCCGGGAAAGCGACCGAAGGGCCGGGGTGCTTATGAGAGTAATTCGAAGAAATCCGGCTCGGCGGCCTCGCTGCGGATTACCGTGCCACCGGGCCTGTCGCGGTGTCAACTGCCCATTTACCGTCCGGCAGTTCTCTACCGCGCCTCTATTTCCCCTCCAGTGCGCCGCTACCGCAACCGGGCATCCTGGGGGCCTGACCATGGAATGCACGCACCTCAATTTCTTTGATTCCTCGGCCGCCGCTGTTTCGAATGCATGAGGAAACGTCGAGGGCTCCTTGAGCGACCGTGTCATTCGAAAAGACCCGAGCAGACGCGGATCCGGTGCTCGGCCCCGCCCTCCTCGACGTCCACCGGTGACCCCCTCTCCTTCCCCGACCGCCGCGGGAGCCGGGGCAGCAGGCCGCGACGAAGAACCCGCCATCACACCCGAGGAGGCCCGGTGACCCGTCCCATCACCTTCCCGCAGGACCGCTCCTGCCCGTACGAACCGCCCGCCGGCTACCGGTCCCTGCGGCAGGAGGGCCCGCTGACCCGCGTCACGCTCTACGACGGCACCACCGCCTGGGCGGTGACCGGCCACGCCGAGGCCCGCAGGCTGCTCGGCGACCCGCGGCTGTCGGCCGACCGGCGCAAGGCCGGCTTCCCCATGACGAGCCATGTGCTGACGGCGCTGCGCCACCTGCCCCCCTTGCTGTTCAACGCGGACGAACCCGAGCACGGCCGGCAGCGCCGCATGCTGATCCCCGGCTTCGGCGTGCCGCGCATCAGGGCACTGCGGCCCCGGATCCAGCGGATCGTCGACGAGCTGCTGGACGCGATGGTCGAGCAGGGACCGCCCGCCGAACTGGTCTCCGCGTTCGCGCTGCCCGTGCCGTCGATGGCGATCAGCCTGCTGCTCGGGGTGCCGTACGAGGACCACACGTCCTTCGAGGAGCTGTCGCGGCTGGTCATGCGCGGATCCGGGCCGGATGAGTCCGCGGCCGCGCGGGGCAAGATGCTCGGCTACCTGGAGGGGCTCCTCCTCGACAAGGAGCAGCGCCGGCGGCAGGGGCTGGAGGACGGCCCGCACTCCGGGCTGCTGGACGAACTCGTCCGGGACCGGCTGCTCACCGGCCAGACGGACCGCGAGGAGATCGCCAGGCTGGCGTTCAACCTGCTGGTGGCCGGGCACGAGACCACCACCAACATGATCTCGCTCGGGACGCTGCTCCTCCTGGAGCGTCCGGACCGGCTGGCCGCGCTGCGCGCCGATCCGGGGCTGCTGCCGCAGACCGTCGACGAACTGATGCGGCACCTGTCGGTCGTGGACGAGCTGTTGCGGGTGGCCACCGAGGACATCCCCTGCGGCGCCCAGGTGATCCGGGCGGGCGAGGGCGTGGTCTTCAACACCTCGATGATCAACCGGGACGCGGACCACTTCGCGGAGCCGGACGAGCTGCGCCTGGACCGCAGCGGGCAGCACCATCTGGCGTTCGGATTCGGGGTTCACCAGTGCCTGGGGCAGAACCTGGCGCGGCTGGAGCTCGAGGTGGCACTCGGCACCCTGTTCCGGCGGCTGCCCCGGCTGCGCTCGGGCGTCACCGTGGACCAGCTGCCGATCAAGCCGGGGGACACCATCCAGGGGCTGATCGAGTTCCCGGTCGAATGGTGACGGCTCCGGCGCAGGGCAACGGTGAGGAGGGACGACGGAGATGGCGATGATCGAGGTCGATCGCGAGGTGTGCATCGGCGCGGGGCTCTGCGCCTGGAACGCCCCGGAGGTCTTCGAACAGGACGAGGAGGGGCTGAGCCGGGTCCGGGCCGGCGCCGGATCCGGGGAGGGACTGGACGAGCGCGCCCTGGAGGAGGCCCGGTCGGCCTGCCCGGCCCAGGCCATCCGCCTCACGGGGGAGTGACCCGACGGCGGCCGTCGCGAGCGGATCTGGTCCGTTCGTCACGGCCGCCGTGGCGAGCGGGTCTGATCGGCGTTTTGTGATGCGGTGACACGGCGGCTCGGCCGGCCGGGAGGACACGGGAGGAGAAGAACCCGGTGTCATCCCCAGGTCTGACGCGGTGTCACGCGCTGCGACCGGAGTCGCCCGTGGGAACAGGAGCTGCGGCTGACTTCACGGTCCGTTCGCGCCGGGACGATGGAGAAGTCCCGGAAAGAAGCGAGAGGGAGGACCGAAGATGGCCGAGCTGGAGACGCTGGACCCGATGACGCCGATGTTCGCGCAGTTCAAGGAGAGGACGGGGCCCGTCGTCCTGGCCAACACCTTCTTCGTGCCCGAGGAGAGGGCCGGGGAGTTCTTGCCTCTCTTCCGGAGGCAGGCGGAGTTCATGAAGGCCCAGCCGGGATTCGTCTCGCTGCAGATGCACCGGGGAACGGGCGGGAGCCGGCTGATGATGAACGTGGCGGTGTGGGAGTCGACCGAGGCGCTGGCCAGGGCGTTCGGCAGCCCGGAGTTCCAGCGCATGGCGGCCGACTTCCCCGACGACATCGTGTCCTACCCGCACATCTTCGAGCGGATCGACGTGTGACACGGCAGCAGGCAGGGCGTGGGGGACCCTGAGCCCCCGGGTGGTCGATCGGTTGTCGAGGAGCGCACGAGGGACCGCCTGGAGGGTGGGGAGGCGGACCCGGGCCCCGGGCCCGGACCGACGCCACCGAGCGATGAGGAGTCCCGATGAGCGTGCAGGAGATCCCCCTGCGAGGACAGCGGCCTTCGGCGGAGCTGTACCAGCAGGTCCAGCAGTTCTACGTGCGGCAGATGCACCTGCTGGACAGCGGCGAGGTGGACGCGTGGATGCGCACCTTCACCGAGGACGGCGTCTTCGCGGCGAACGGGCAGCCCGAGCCCACCGTCGGCCGCGAGGCGATCGGGGCGGCCGCCCGCAAGGCGAGTGACCACTTCGCCGCGCAGGGCATCCAGCGCCGCCACTGGCTGGGCATGGTGTCGGTCACCGGACAGGAGGGGACGACGGTGACCGCACGCTCCTACGTCCTGCTCATCGAGACGCCGCGCGGCGGTCAGGCGACCATCCTGTGCAGCGCCACCTGCGAGGACGTCCTGGAGATCGGTCCCGAGGGGCCGGCCGTGCGGCGGCGCCACGTCAGCCGCGACGACCTCGTGTGACGGCACGGCACACCACCTGGCACCCCGGATCCGAAGGGACCGGGCATGCCGGACCTGAAGTGACCGGGAATGCCGGAGGGCCTCCGCGGGTGACGCCCGTGGAGGCCCTCCGGCATGTACCGGGGCCGCGCCCCGGCGCCCCTCACGGAGCCGTCACCACGGTGGCCGCGTTGAATCCGCCCTGCCCCCGGGCCAGCACCAGCGCGGTGCGCAGCGGCATTTCGCGGGGGGTGGCCGTGACGAGGTCCAGGGCGAGGTGCTCCGGCAGGCCGTCGCCGGTGATGTGCACGGAGGGCGGGATCACGCCGTCGCGCAGCGCCAGCAGGGCGGCGGCCAGATCCAGCGAACCGCCGCCCGCGGCGAGCCGGCCCGTCATGGTCTTGGGCACGGAGACGGGCACGCCGCGCGGCCCGAACAGCGCGCAGATCGCATCGGCCTCGGCCCGGTCCAGTTCCGGAACCCCGGCGGCGTCCGCGAACACCACGTCGACCGCGTCCGCGGTCAGGCCCGCGTCGGCGAGCGCGCCTTCCGCGGCCCGCCGCAGGCCCGGTTCGCCCCCGCTGCCGGGCCGCGGGTCGAAGGTGGCCGCGTACCCCGCGAGCGCACCGTAGGGCCGGGCGCCGCGGTCCCGGGCGGTGGCCGCGTCCTCCAGCACGAGGATCGCCCCGCCCTCACCGGCCACCTGGCCGCGGGCGGCCGCGTCGAAGGGCAGGAACGCGCGGGCCGGGTCGCAGACGGTGCTCATGTGGCCGCCGGCGAGCAGCGCGGCCCAGCCCCACGGGCAGATCGCCCCGTCCACGCCGCCCGTGACGATGCGCCGGCTGCCCTTGCGCAGCTGCCGGCGGGCCTGGGCGACCGCGTCGAGCCCCCCGGCCTGTTCGCTGACGATGACCCCGCTGGGACCGCGCAGGCCGTGCCTGATGGATATCTGGCCGGTGTTGACGGCGTAGAACCAGGCGAAGGACTGGTAGGCGCTGACGTGGCGGCTGCCCTTGCCCCACAGGGCCTCCAGCTCCCGCTGGCCGAACTCGAACCCGCCCGCCGACGCCGCGGTCACCACTCCGGACGCGAACTCCGGCTCGCTGTGCGGGTCGAGACCGCTGTCGGCGATCGCCTCGTCGGCGGCGGTGAGCGCGAGCCGTGTCATGTGGTCGGTCTGCGGCAGCAGCCGGCCGGGGATGTGCTCGGCCGCGTCGAAGCCGGGGACCTCCCCGGCGAGCTGTGCCGGATACCCGCGGGCGTCGAACCGGGACACCGGCCTGATGCCGCTCTCCCCGGCCAGGGTGGCCTGCCACCAGCGGTCGCGGCCGAGGCCGTTGGGCGCGGCGACGCCCATCCCGGTGAACACCGGGTGGGCGGGGCCCGCGGACGGCCGCGGGGCGGCCGCCCCGCTCGCCCGGGTGCTCGTCGGGGTGCTCATCGGACACCGCCTTTCCGTGTGCCGTCGGGCCTGGTCAGCACCATCGCGCTCTGGAAGCCGCCGAAGCCGCTGCCGACGGTGAGGACCCGTTCGGTGTGCTGTTCGCGTGCCGTCAGCGGCGTGTAGTCCAGGTCGCACTCGGGGTCGGGTTCGTGCAGGTTGGCCGTGGGCGGGATCACGCCGTGCTCGATGGCGAGGGTGCTCGCGGCGATCTCCAGCGAGCCGATGGCCCCCAGCGAGTGGCCGATCATCGACTTGATGGAGCTGACCGGGGTCCCGTAGGCGTGCGCGCCCAGGCTCTTCTTGAACGCGGCGGTCTCGTGGCGGTCGTTCTGCTTGGTTCCCGAGCCGTGCGCGTTGACGTAGTCGATGGCCGTCGGATCGAGGCGGGCCTGGTCCAGGGCGACCCGGATCGCCTCCGCCATCTCCTTGCCGTCCGGCCGCAGGCCCGTCATGTGGTAGGCGTTGCAGCGCGAGGCGAAGCCGGAGATCTCGGCGTACAGATGGGCGCCGCGGGCCCTGGCCCGGCCCAGTTCCTCCAGGACGAACACGGCGGCGCCCTCGCCGAGCACGAAGCCGTTGCGGGAGGCGTCGAAGGGGCGCGAGGCGTGCTCGGGGTCGTCGTTGCGCGGCGACGTCGCCTTGATGGCGTCGAAGCAGGCGACGGTGATGGGGGAGATGGGGGCCTCGGTGGCTCCGGCCACCATGATGTCGGCCGAGCCCTCACGGATCAGCTCGGCGGCGTGCCCGACGGAGTCCAGACCCGAGGTGCAGCCGGTGGAGACCACGGCGGCCGGGCCCTGGGCGCCCACGGCCCAGGCCACCTCCGAGGCGAACGAACTCGGCACGAAGTGACCGAAGAGGTGCCGGCTCGTGTACTGGTGGTCGACCAGCCACGTGCGGCCGCCGTCGCTGACCACGTTGTACTCGGTGTCCAGGGACGTGGTGGCCCCCACCGCGCTGCCGACGGTGACGCCGACGCGGTGCGGGTCGAGCCCCGCGAAGTCCAGGCCGCTGTCGGCCATGGCCTCCCGGGCGCACACGACCGCGAACTGCGCCGCGCGGTCCATCCGGCTCGTCTCCTGGGGCGACAGGCCGGACTGCTCGGGGTCGAAGTCGGCTTCCGCGGCGATCCGCGAGCGGAACTGGGACGTGTCGAATCGGGTGATCGACCGGGTGGCGGTGCGGCCGGACGTCAGCAGTGACCAGAATTCCTTCAGCCCGATGCCGCCCGGCGCGATCACCCCGATCCCGGTGATGACTACGCGTCGTTCCATGTGGCTCCTCCGTTGTGCCGGGATGGGCGTGCGGGCGCGGAGTCCTGGGTGTGCCCCGGCGGATCCCGCAAGCAACTCGACGGTGCACTGGGTGACTCAAACCGTGCTGGAGGGCCGACCCAGCCGCGGCTCGTGCCGCCGGCGCGGGCTCGCGCCGCCCCCCGGGACGCGGGCGGCGCCGCGGCCTTCCCGGCGCGCCGGGCGGGAGGGCGGGGCGGCCGGAGCCGGTCTCCGCCGCGGCGCACGGCGACGGCCCGCGCCGCCTGCGGGCGGGCGGGCCGGGAGCGCGGCCGTCAGTGCCTGGCCTCCGCGTAGGCCTTGGCGTGGCCCAGCGTGGCGAGGCTGTTGGTGCTGAGCGCCTCGTGCACGTAGGAACGTGCGCCGGCGACGGTGGCGTCGGGGCCGAGGACCCGCTCGATGTTGGCCGTGTTGAGGGTCACGGTGTGCTGCGAGGCGGCCCGCACCCCGTCCGGCGTCTCGGTGAACGTCCAGATGCCGGTGTGCAGGGTCATCAGCGCCGGCAGGGTGACCTGCTTGTAGGCGATCTTGTCCGGCCGGAAGGTCACCCGGTACGACTTGGTGGTGTGCGTCGAGCCGTCCTTCGCCCTGGTGTCCATCTCCAGGGTCTGCAGGCCCGGCGTGTCCTCCTCGAGCCGGACGCTCGCCACGTGCGGCAGGCGCTCGCTCCACAGGTGCGCCTCGTTCACGAAGTCGTAGACGTCCTTGGCGGTGCCCTGGACGAGTACGGAGTCCTCGAAGGAGAACGTCACGTCCTGCGTCGAGCAGGCCAGTTCGACGTTCTCCTTGAGCGCGGCCAGTTCGGAGCGGGAGTTGCGGTCGACCGCCTCGTCGATCCAGCGCAGGCCGTCCGGGTCGTCGTCGACCGCCCGGTAGTCGTGCAGCAGCCGGACGCGGGACCGGGTCGCGGACAGTGCCTCGATGATCCAGGTGCCGCCCATGGCGGCGACCGGAGGCGCGGAGACCTCCTGGCGGAAGGTGATGCGGCGGGCCGCGGGGTCCAGGGTGCGGTGCGAGGTCCAGTTCTTCGCCTCGCCGTTGGCGGTGGCCCAGATCCGGATCCGCTCCTCGCCCGCCCCGCGTTCGACGTGGTCGACGTGGATGGTGGGCGGGAAGATCCGGGGCCAGTTCTCCACCTCGGCGAGCAGCCGGTAGACCACATCGGCCGGCGCCGAGACCGTGATCTCGTGCGCCACTTCACGGATGGTCATCGTCGTCTCTCCTGTCGGGGGGTGCGGGTCAGAAGTTGCCGAGGCCGCCGCAGACGTTGAGGGCCTGCGCGGTGATGGAGGCGGCGGTGTCGGAGGCGAGGTAGCCGACGAGGCCCGCGACCTCCTCGGGGGTGGAGTAGCGGCCGAGCGGGATCTTCGCCTGGAACTTCTCCAGGATCTTGTCCTCGGTGGTGTCGTACGCCGCCGCGTACCCGGCCCGCACCCGCTGGGCCATCGGGGTCTCGACATAGCCGGGGCAGACCGCGTTCACGGTGATGCCGGTCGGCGCCAGCTCGTTGCCGAGCGCCTTGGTGAAACCGACCACGCCGTGCTTGGAGGCGGAGTACGGCGCGCCGAGCACCACACCCTGCTTGCCCGCCGTGGACGCGATGTTGATGATCCGCCCGCGCGGCCTGGCCCGCATGCCGCCGGTGTTCAGCACCTCACGGGTCATCCGGAAGACGCTGTTCAGGTTGGTGTCGATCACGTCCTCCCACAGCTCGTCGGTCAGGTCGGCGGTGACCCCGCCGCCGGACCGGCCGGCGTTGTTGACCAGGACGTCCACGGCGCCGAACCGGTCGACGGCCGCCCGCACGAACGCTCGCACGCCGTCCGCGGACCGCACGTCGAGCGTCGAGCCGTCCACGTCCAGGCCCTCCTGCTGGAGTTCCTTGACCGTCGCGGCCACGTTCCCGGCGTCGCGCGCACCGATGTACACCCGGTGCCCCTGGGCCGCCAGCAGCCGCGCGACGGCGAGTCCGATGCCGCTCGTCGCGCCGGTGACCAGCGCGGTCCGGCTCTCCTGTGTCGTGTGCTGTGTCATGCTCGCCTCCTGGGGCGTCCGTCAGCGGGTGGCGGCCACGGTCTGCTCGCCGAGGTACCGGTTCACGGCCTCGACCAGCAGGCGCGGGGTGAGCGCGTCGGCCAGAGTGTGGTCGGCGAGCGCGACGCCGTACTCGCGCTCGATGCGGCCGCAGGTCTCCAGGAGCGCGAGCGACTCGTAGCCGAGCAGCTGGAATTCGGTGTCCGCGAAGTCGCCGTCGGCGACGCCCTCCTCCTCGGTGCCTGCGGCGGCGTACAGGATGCGTTTGAGGTCGTCCTCGGTGAACTGGAGCCCTGACATGGTTCCCCCTCCTGGCGGGTGGGCCGGCACGGTCCGTGACGGGCGCCACGGTTGCCGGACGCCGACCATTGGGCCAGAGCGGCCTCAAGAAGGACTGGATCGCGCCGCCGGAGCACCTGGCGGGCGGGGGCGGTGCGGGACCCGTGATTTCCTCATGCCTTCGGTGTGATCTGTTCGCTGCCCAGGGCGCCGTGCGCGGTTCCATACTCAAGGACGCGAGCGGGCCGGTGGGCGGAGCCGCACCTCCGCCGGTCCCGCCGCTCCGAGGAGGTGGTTGACCGTGACTCCCCACGCGGAAGACGCCCCCCTGCGCATCCACCACCTGTGGTCTCTGCGCGAGGACACGGTGGTCGGCTGGGACGAGGAAGGGCGGGCGCTGGTGCTCAGCGGCCCGCAGGGCACCGAGCGGGTCGAGGACCCGGGGCCCGCCGTGGCCGAGGCGCTGCGCCGGATGGAACTCGGTCCCGTACTGCTCGCCAACCTGCCGCCGCCGGAGGGCCGCACGACGCCCGGGCACGAGACGTTCACGGTGGTCCTGTCCGTGCTCCGCGGGATCTCCCCCATGGTGATCAGGACACTGTCCCTGGACGATCTCCGCGGGCCGGTGCTCTCCGTGGTGCCGGTGGGCCGCAGCGCCCGCTTCGCCACCGTCCGGCTGCCGGCGTGGCGCCGGGTGCGGCTGCGGCCCACCGCGACGATCACCGTGCGGGGCAACACCTTCCTCGTGCAGTGCCACACCCTGGGGCACCGGGTGGAGATCCACCGCCCGGAGGCGATGTGGGTGGTGTCGCTGCTGGCCTGGCCCATGACGCCGGAGGCGATGGTCGAGGTGCTTCCGCTGCCCGCCGAGCTGACCCTGGAGATCCTCGGCTATCTGGCCGGAGCCGGGCTGACGGTGGCCGCGGCCTGACCGCCCCGCCGCGCGGCGGGCAGGCGGCGGGGCCGGTCAGAGCAGCCAGCCCGACTCGCGGGCGATGCGGATCGCGTCGACCCGGTTACGCGCGTTGAGCTTGGTCACGGTGGTGGTGAGGTAGTTGCGCACCGTGCCCACCGAGAGCCGCAGGTGTGCGGCGATCTCCTGCGGTTCTGTGCCCTGCGCGGCCAGTTGCAGCACCTCGGTCTCGCGGGTGGTCAGCGGGCTCTCCGCGCCGCCCCAGGCGGCCAGGGCCAGTTGCGGGTCGACCACCCGCTGGCCGGCGGCGACCCGGCGCACGGCGTGGGCGAGTTCGGTGGGCGGGGCGTCCTTGAGGAGGAAGCCCGCCACGTGTGCGGACATCGCCCGGCGCAGGGTGCCGGGGCGCCCCAGGCTGGTGAGGATCAGGGCCCGGCACTCCGGGAGACGCTCGTGCAGCAGCTCGGCCGCGCTCAGGCCGTCGAGCCCCGGCAGGTCGATGTCGATGATGGCCACGTCCGGCCGGTGTTCGCGCGCCGCGCTCAGGATCTCGTCGCCGCGTTCCAGCTCGGAGACCACCGTCAGGTCTTCCTCCAGATCGAGCAGAGCCACCAGCGCGCCGCGGACCATGTGCATGTCCTCGGCCAGCAGGATCCGTATCATCGTCGCTTTTCCCCGTTCCCCCGCCGACTGCGTACGCTGGATGCTACTCAAGCGTATAGCCGCCGTCGTTTTTCCGTCAGTACGCAAAGATCACGCCAAGACTCCTCACGCGATGTTGTCGGCCCTGCCGTACGTCGCCTTGCCGGCCGCGCCCCGCCCCGGAAACATGTCGCCCGAGCGCGCCGCCTGGAGCGGTGCCTCGGCGGTGATCCGGAAGGTGTCCGCGCCCGAACCGTCGTGCAGGCGCCGCACGATCAGCCGCCCTCCGATGTCCTCCAGCCGCTGCTGGAGGTTGCCCAGGCCGCTGCCGCTGTGCGGCGAGGAGGGGGCCTGGTGACCGGTCACCAGACCGTCGTTGACGATCGTGAGGCGGACGAGACCGTCCTCGACCCGCGCGGAGATCCGGCAGTACGAGGCCTTGGAGTGCCGCAGCAGATTGGTGACGCCCTCCCGCAGCACCGTGGCCAGCACGGTGGACGTGGCCGGTCCCAGCCGCCCGATGGCCTCATGGGTGTCGACCGTGACCGAGACCCTGGCGGCGGCCAGCACCGACTCGGCGGAGGTGAGTTCGGAGTTGAGGTACATCTCCCGGTAGTCGCGGGCGACCCGGCGCACGTCGGCCAGCGCCTGCCGGGAGATGCCGAGCACCTCGTCGACCTCCTTGCGGGCCCGGAGCGGGTCGGCCGGGATGAGGCGGTGGATCAGCTCGTTCTTGAGGGTGATCGCGGAGAGGCTGTACCCGAGCAGGTCGTGCAGGTCCCTGGAGAACCGCAGCTGCTCGTTGCTGACGGCGAGCCGGGCGAGGTCGGTGCGGGCCCGGTGCAACTGGTCGACCAGGGCGGTCAGCCGGCTCAGCCCGTACACCACGAGACCGGTGAGCGCGGTGGTCTGGCACATGTACACGATGTCGACGACCGCGAGGTGGTGCAGGCACCCGGGCATGAGCAGGCTGAGCGTCGTCAGCCCGTACAGCGTCCAGCCCGACCTGGCCGGCAGGAGCAGCAGCACGGATCCGGCGAAGAACCCCGCCATCGCGCCCCAGGGCACCCCGAACCAGATCAGCGGCAGATAGGAGAGGACACCCTGCGCGGCCAGGGTGAGGAGCTTGCTGCGCGGCCGTGCCGCGGAGGCGCCGGGTGCCGAGTGCACGAGCTGGAGCAGGAACACCAGGATCAGGCAGGCGACGGCGAGGGCCAGATTATAGGGACCGAGCGGCTGGGACAGGATGTTGAGGAAGGTGATGCCCAAATAGCATGCGAGCGCGGCCAGCAGAATGCCGCGGGCGGTTCTTGTGAACGTCTGGCCGGAATGTGCTGCGTGTCCGTTCGGGTCCTTACCGTTCATCGCTCGTCCGAGCCCCCCGCCCGTCTCTCCATCCCGGTTCAGATGGAACCGGCGTCATTCTAGGCAGAGTACGGTCAACGGCTGGCGAATTTTCTACCCGGATCCCGTTCCCCTGTCCGAAAGTATTCGGTCAAACGAAGAGCGGGATCGGATTGAGCTGCTCGTACGGCGTAGGGCCGGCGAGGCGTCCGAGCGCGACCGGTACGTCGAAGAGTCTGCCCGGCGCGTACCGGGCCCAGAAGTGTCTGAGCCCCGGCACCACGACCTTGACCACCGGCATTCCGATGTCCGGCCGGGTCTGGTCCAGGACGAGCAGGTCCAGGCCTTTGGCGCGGACGAGTTCGGTGACGGCCCGGACGTCGTCGAGCAGATCGGTGCGCGCCGCGTAGGGCCAGTGGCCGGGAGTACGCGGCCGGGTGGCCGGATCCGGCGCCAGGTACGGCTGGTTGGCGAGCGTCGCCTCGCGCCACCAGCGGACCGGCAGGGGGTCCTTGACGCGGTACCCCTCGCCGGGGCGGCACGCGCCCACGGCGGGCAGCAGCTGCCCCATCTCGGTGAGCGCCCTGCGCAGCGCGATGGCTGGATCGAAGTGGGCGCCG
Organism: Streptomyces sp. NPDC006743; assembly: GCF_040703815.1. Lineage (NCBI taxonomy): Bacteria > Bacillati > Actinomycetota > Actinomycetes > Kitasatosporales > Streptomycetaceae > Streptomyces > Streptomyces sp. NPDC006743. The sequence goes on from NZ_JBEYJA010000037.1 coordinate 64,983, forward strand.
AAACCGAAGACGATGTCCTCGGTGGACCCGTCGGTGCGCCGGGAGAGGGCCACCATCGCGGGGATGCCGAAGTCGGAGGTGAGGTCCAGCGCCCACAGCTCCCGGCCCAGCTTCCGGTACCCCGCGCGCAGCCGCCCGATGTACGGCTCGTCGAACGCGTCCAGGTCGACCGCCGGCTGCCGGGTGCGGTTGTACCACCACAGGGCCACCGCGTCCCGCTCCACCAGCTCCAGGAAACCCTGCAGCAGGGCGTCCTCCGGGCTGCTGCCCGCCGCGTTGCCGTTGGAGTCGGCCAAGGGCCCGTGCGGAGCCGGGGCGCCGGCGGGGAAGTAGAGCATCGACGTCGGCAGCAGCCGCCTGCGCCGCTCGGTCAGGGACCACACGGGAGCCCACTCCACCGGCCGGTTCTCGTCGAAGGGCTCGGGCACGTGGTGGAAGGGCGAGCCCGAGCGGTTCCAGCGGTCCCGCTCGCGGAACTGCCGCTCCGCGTACAACTGGCAGGAGTTGGGGTGGATGGCCTCGTCGCCGAGCGCGCGCAGGGTGTCCACCACGACCGGTTCGTCACCGTGCCGTGTGCCGCTGTAGCGCTCCACCGCCTCGCACAGCGCACTCGTACGGGCCTCGGCGTCGGTCAGGCCCTTGCCGCCGCTGAGCGAGCGCAGCCCGGCCAGGCCGTTGTCCCGCATCGCGAGGTTGCGCCCCGACACGTATGTGGTGGCGAACTCCGGTGCGCCCGGAGAGGGTTCGAGCATCGGGACGATGCCGGTGACCGGGCTCACCAGGTGCCCGTAGCGCTTCAGCAGCTGGTCGGGACTGAGGGCCCGGTGACCGCTGCCGCCCTGGCCCGCCTTGGGCCGCGACACCGGGACGAACGGGGCGGACACCCGCCGCGCCGTCAGTCCGGGGTCCCCGCAGGAGGCGCACTGGGGGACACGGGAGACGGCGTGGACCCTGGTCTCCAGCCGCAGGGTGTCGAGCGTACGGACGGAGCCCTGGTCGGCGTAGCGCAGCCCGGCCAGCCACTTGGCGGCCTCCAGGACCACGCTCTGCGCGGCCAGGGCGCGGCCCGCCGGCAGTGAGGCGGCCGGCCGGCCCAGCGGGCGGTCGAGCCCCAGCGCCTGCTGGAGCGGTGCCTCGTACCCGCGGTGCTGTGCGAGCCGGGCGGCCAGACACGACCAGCAGGGCCCCTCGTCCGGCTGGAAGAACGGGCCGATCCACGGTTCGTAGCCGCACAGCCGGGCGAGCAGCCACGGCCTGCCCGCCGCCCGGTGCTCGACGTCGACCCGCTTCAGCTCCGGGGAGAGGTAGTCGTCGCACAGGACCAGCGTGAGGTCCCCGTCGGCCTCGGTCACCGTGACGCCGGACCCGGCGCCCGCGGCGAGCACCGGTCCCGCGTCCACACCGGCGAGCGGCAGGACGCGGAGCCGGGCGCCGGCGAGCCCCGCCGCCGCCCGGGCGCCGTCCAGGCCGGCCAGGTCCCAGTACGCCTCGGCGACCGGGTCGGTGTCCGTCGCGGCCGGGGCCGGCTGCTCGAAGCGGAGCAGTCCCGCCTCGCTGAGCAGGTGCAGACCGCCCTGGGTCTCCTCGGCGCTCAGCGCGGGTGCGGCGGCGTGCAGGATCTCGGTGAGTGACCGGGTGCCGTCGAGCAGCGGGACGAGCACCTCGGCGAGGGCGCCGCGCAGGGCGGTGACGCCCCGGCGGGAGACCAGGTAGGTCGCCTCGCCGGGGACGTTCGCGGGACGTAGGTGGTGCCTGAAGCCCACGAGGGTGGAGCCGTCCTGTAGGGCGGCCGGTCCGGATCTCCAGGAGTGCGGCGAGCCGGAAGTCATATCCACGCCCCGGCGACCGCGTCCTCCTGGACGGCCACGGGATCCGCGGTCCGCTCCCCGCCCGCGTCGGCGGACGCGGTGTGGGCGCAGAACGTGAACATGGGGTCGTCGGACGGGTCGGGCTGGGCGCAGAAGGTGAACTGGGCGTGGTCGACCGGGTCGGGCTGGGCGCAGAACGTGAACTGGACGTGGTCGGCCGCGGCGGCCGGGGTGCGGAACGTGAGCCGGGGGGTGGCGCCGTCGGGTGCGGCGCCGCCGGCGTAGGTGTAGGTGAACTGCACGGTGGAGCCGGCGGAATGGTCGAGGGTCTCGACCACCAGGAGCGGGCGGGCGGTAGCCGTTCCGGTGACGCGCGTCGAGCGAGGCGAGACGAGATCGTCGGAAGTGATGCTGGCGTGGCTCATCGGAGAAGATCCTGACTGACGTGGTCGGCTGGTGCTCCAATGGCCGGGATTCTTCGCGGAGCGGGCGGCTGACGGACAGTGTCCGGATCATCGGCGACGGGTGAAGTTCTCATTCAAGTGGAGGCTCCACCTCCGTCAACCGCTGCCTCAGCGGTTCCCACCAGCTCCGGTTCTCCCGGTACCAGCGCACAGTTTCGGCCAGACCCTCCTCGAAGCTCCTGCGGGGTGCGTAGCCCAGTTCCTCGCGGATCTTCGTGCAGTCGACCGAGTAGCGGCGGTCGTGTCCCTTGCGGTCCTCGACCTGTTCGACACTGCCCTCCCAGGTGGCGCCGCATGCCGCGAGCAGCGCTTCGGTCAGCTCCCGGTTGGAGAGTTCGGTGCCGCCGCCGATGTTGTAGACCTCGCCCGCGCGGCCCCGGGTGCGGACCAGTTCGATGCCCTGCACGTGGTCGTCGATGTGCAGCCAGTCGCGGACGTTGCCGCCGTCGCCGTACAGCGGGACCTTCCTGCCGTCGAGCAGGTTGGTCACGAACAGCGGGACGACCTTCTCGGGGAACTGGTGGTGGCCGTAGTTGTTGGAACAGCGGGTCACCCGGACGTCGAGACCGTGGGTGCGGTGGTACGACAGCGCGATCAGGTCGCTGGAGGCCTTCGCCGAGGAGTACGGCGAGTTCGGCCGCAGCGGGTGGCTCTCGGGCCAGGAGCCCTCGTCGATCGAGCCGTACACCTCGTCGGTGGAGATGTGCACGAAGACCTCGACGCCGGCCCGGTGCGCCGCGTCGACGAGGGTGTGCGTGCCGACCACGTTGGTGCGCACGAACTCCGCGCCGCCGTCGATCGACCGGTCGACGTGCGACTCGGCGGCGAAGTGCACCACCTGGTCGTGCTCGGCCATCAGCTTCCCGACCAGCTCGGGCGAGCAGATGTCCCCCTCCACGAAGGAGAACCGCGGGTGTGCCCGTACCTCGTCGAGGTTGGCCGGATTGCCCGCGTACGTCAGCTTGTCCAGGACGGTGACCGAGACGTCGCCGGGGCCCTCGGGCCCCAGCAGCGTACGGACGTAGTGGGAGCCGATGAAGCCGGCCCCGCCGGTCACCAGGATGCGGGTGGTGGCCGGTGCGGCCGGTGGGATCGGGTGCATGGGGCGGGCTCCTCGGTCGGCAGGGGACGTGTGTCAGGCGGCGCGGACGGCCGGACGCGGGATGCGGCGGGAGGCCACCTCGGTGACGTAGGCGCCGTAGTCCGTACCCCGCATCTCCTCGCCCAGGCGCAGGCACTGCTCGGGCGTGATGAAGCCGAGGTTGAGCGCCAGTTCCTCCAGGCAGGCGATGAACTCGCCCTGCCGCTGCTCGACCAGCTGGACGTACTGGGCCGCCTGGAGCAGCGAGTCGTGGGTGCCCATGTCCAGCCAGGCGAAGCCCCGGCCGAGCGGGGTGAGCTGGGCCCGCCCCTGCGCCAGGTAGGCCAGGTTGACGTCGGTGATCTCCAGCTCGCCCCGGGCCGAGGGGGAGAGGTTCTTGGCGATCCCGACCACGTCGTTGTCGTAGAGGTACAGTCCGGTCACCGCGAGGTTGGAGCGCGGGTGGCGCGGCTTCTCCTCCAGCGACAGCAGCCGGCCCTGCTCGTCGATCTCCCCGATCCCGTAGCGGTGCGGGTCGCGCACCCGGTAGCCGAACAGCGCCGCGCCGTCGAGCCGGCGCACCGCGTCGCCGAGGATCTCCGAGAAGCGCGGCCCGTGGAAGATGTTGTCGCCGAGCACCAGCGCGACCTGATCGCCGTCGATGAAGTCGGCGCCGATGAGCAGTGCTTCGGCGATGCCGCGGGGCTGGTCCTGCTCGGCGTAGGAGATGTTCAGGCCGAGCCGGGAGCCGTCCCCGAGCAGGGTGCGGAAGCTGTCCGAATGGTCCTTGGACGAGATCAGCAGGATGTCCCGGACACCGGCCAGCATCAGGACGGAGAGCGGGTAGTAGATCATGGGCTTGTCGTAGACCGGCAGGATCTGTTTGGACAGCGCACCGGTCAGCGGGCGCAGCCGGGTGCCGCTGCCCCCGGCGAGGATGATGCCCTTCATCTCAGGCGTCCCTCCACTGCCGTTCGAGCCGGGTGCTCACCTCGTACCGCGGCAGCAGGCCCTGCTCCGCGGCCTGGGCCAGCGTGGGCGCCACCGTGTCCCGCTCGGAGTAGACCGGCGTGATGTCCTGCGGGATCGGCAGACCCAGCGCCGGGTCGGTGACCGAGATCGCCAGCTCGTGCTCGGGCACATAGCTGGCGGTGACCATGTACGACATCACCGTGTCGTCCTCCAGCGCGATGAACGCGTGGCCCAGACCGACCGGGAAGTACGTGGCCCGGAAGTCGTGCTGGTCCATCAGCACCACGTCCCACTTCCCGAAGGTGGGCGAGCCCACCCGGATGTCCACCACGATGTCCAGGGCCGAACCCTTGGGGCAGTAGACGTACTTGGCGCAGCCGGGCGGGGTCAGCGTGTAGTGCACACCGCGCACCACACCGCGCCTGGACCGGCTGTGGTTGGTCTGGGTCACCGGGAAGCGCGTGTTCCCGGTGGCCTCGGCCCAGGCCGGTCCCTGGAACGGGGAGAGGAACAGCCCGCGCTCGTCGGGGAAGACGGTGGGGGTGAACTCCAGGGCTCCGGCGACGGCCAGTTCGCGGACCTTCATCACAGCACCTCCTTCAGGGCGGCGATGACCTTGTCCTGCAGGCCGGCCGGCAGCGACGGGTACATCGGCAGCGAGAAGATCTCGCCCGCCAGCTTCTCCGTCACCGGCAACGACCCCTTCCGGTACCCGAGATGGGCGAAGCCGGTCATGGTGTGCACCGGCCACGGGTAGCTGATGTTGAGGTTGATGTCGTACGCCTTGAGCGCCTCGAGGATCCGGTCCCGCTCGGGGTGGCGGACCACGTAGACGTAGTAGACGTGCGTGTTGCCCTCGTTGACCTTCGGCAGGATCAGGCCGGTGCCGCCCAGCGCCTCCTGGTAGCGGCGGGCGACCTCCTGGCGGCCGGCCACGTAGGCGTCGAGCCGGGTCAGCTTGCGGCGCAGGATCTCGGCCTGCACCTCGTCCAGGCGGCTGTTGTGGGCCGGCGTCTGGACCGTGTAGTAGACCTTCTCCATGCCGTAGTAGCGCAGCTTGCGCAGCTCGGCCTCCACGTCGGCGCGTGAGGTGACCACGGCTCCGCCGTCGCCGTACGCGCCGAGCACCTTCGTCGGGTAGAAGGAGAAGGCGGCGGCGTCGCCGGTGGTGCCCGCGAGCCTGCCCCGCTGGGTGGCGCCGTGCGCCTGCGCGCAGTCCTCCAGGAGCGCCAGACCGTACCGGTCGGCCAGGGCCTTCAACGGCTCCAGGTCCACGCACTGGCCGTAGAGGTGGACCGGGAGCAGCGCCTTGGTGCGCTCCGTGATCGCCGCCTCGACCTGGCCGACGTCCATCAGGAAGTCGTCCTCGTGGACGTCGACGAAGACGGGTGTGGCACCGGTGCCGTCGATCGCGACGACCGTGGGCGCCGCGGTGTTGGACACCGTGATCACCTCGTCGCCCGGGCCGACCCCGAGGGCCTGCAGGGCGAGTTTGAGCGCGTTGGTCCCGTTGTCGACACTGACGCAGTGCCGCGCGCCGTGGTACGCCGCGAACTCCTCCTCGAAGCCCTTGACGCTGTCGCCGAGCACCAGCGTGCCGGACGAGAAGACCTTCTCGACGGCCTCGAGGATGTCCTCGCGCTCGCTGTGGTATTCGGGCAGGTAGTCCCATACATAGGTGGTCATGCGCGTTCCTTCTCCTGTCGTCGTTCTGGTCCTGCGGGCGCGGGGAGTTCAGCGGCGGGCGTGCGGTACGGCGGATCCCAGGGCGGCCACCGTGCGTTCCAGGCCCTCGTCGAGACCGACCAGCGGACGCCAGCCGGTCACCGAGCGGAACGGGGCGGAGTCGACGGTCACGCTCAGGAAGTCGGTCTCGGGGGCGTGCGCGGGCGGCTGCACCGAGACGACCGGGACGGCGGGGGCACCGGTACGGGCCGCCGCGTGCCGGGCCACCGCGCGGAAGACGTCACCGAGCGCGTCACCGCGTCCGGTGCCCACCAGCCAGGCGCGGCCGGCCAGCTCGGCGGGATGGTCCAGGGTGGCGGCGAACGCGGCGGCGACGTCGGCGATGTGGACCAGGTCGCGGCGGACGGTGCCGTCGTGCCACAGGGTGATCTCCTCGCCGGCCAGCGCCCGGCGGGCCATCGCCGCGACCACCCCGCGGTCCGCGGTGCCCGGCACGGTCCCCTCGCCGTACACGGTGGGCAGTCTGAGGCTGACTCCGCGGACCGCTCCGGCCTCGCTCGCCGCGAGCAGCAGCCGTTCCGCGGTCAGCTTCTGCTCGTCGTACACCGTCAGCGGCCGGTCCGGCTCGCTGCCGTCGAGCGGCTCCCGCGGCGGGGCGCCGACCTGTCCGGTGGTGCCCGCGTAGACCACCAGCGGTGGCCGGCCGGGGTCCGCCACCACGTCCAGCAGGTCGCGCATCACCCCGACGTTGACCCGCTCGCCGCCCGGTTCGGCCGACGCCCGCCAGCCGCCCTCGCACAGCAGCAGGTGGATCACCACGTCCGCGTCCTTGACGGAGGCGGCCAGGGCGTCCGGGTCGGTGAGGTCGGCGGTGACCACCTCGACCTCCGCGCGGGCGTCGTCCGGCACGGCGGCCGGGCGCCGGGCCACCGCGCGCAGGCGCAGGTCGCGGCCGGCCAGCGCGGCGAGCACGGCCGAGCCCACGAAGCCGGTGGCGCCGAGCACGGCCACCAGGGGCCGGTCGGTCGGTTCCGTTGTCATGCGGGTGCCTCCCAGGGCGGGCGGATGGATGCGGTGCGGCCGGTACGCGAGGGCGCCTCGAGCGGTGCGGGCCCCACGGCCTGCCCGGGTCCCGCCGGCCCCGATGCTGCTGCCGTCCGATCGGGTGCGGGCGGAGAAGCGCTGGAGGCGGCCCCGGCGCGGGCGGCGCGGACCACGGCTCGACCGGTGCTTGAGACCGGCTGCCTAGTCTCGGCGCGACGTCTTGCGCCGGTCCGCGGCGGACCGGCGCCTCGCCACCGACCGCGCGAGGAGAACCGTCGCCCCTCCATGGTGAAGTCGGGAAGGAAATCCCTGAATGAGTACTGACAAAGCCGCCGTCGGCGGCGGTGCGGCCGAGGCGGGGAAGTCGCCGGGCACCACCACGCTGATCACGGGCCTGACCGCTTTCATGGCAGGGCTCGACAACCTGGTGGTCGTCACCGCGCTGCCCACCATCAGGGAGAAGCTCGGCGGCAGCCTGCAGGACCTGGAATGGACGGTGAACGCCTACACGCTGTCGTTCGCCGTGCTGATGATGTTCGGTGCGGCCCTCGGCGACCGGTTCGGCCGCCGCCGGGTGTTCACCGCCGGTCTGCTGCTGTTCACGGCGGCGTCGGCCGCGGCCGCCCTGGCACCCGGCATCGGCGAACTGATCGCCGCCCGCGCGGTGCAGGGCGCCGGCGCGGCGATCATCATGCCGCTCTCCCTCACCCTGCTCACCCACGCGGTGCCCGCCGCGAAACGGGGTGCCGCCCTCGGTGTCTACGGGGCGCTCAACGGGCTGGCCATCGCGGGCGGCCCGCTGGTGGGCGGTGTCGTGGTGGAACACATGTCCTGGCAGTGGGTCTTCTGGATCAACGTGCCGGTGGGCCTGCTGCTCGCTCCGGCCGCCTGGCGCGGTCTGGCCGAGAGCCGCGGCGCGAACAGCCGCCTGGACGTGCCGGGCACGCTCCTGGTCAGCATCGGCATCCTCGGCCTCGTCCACGGCCTGATCCGGGCCGGCGGCCACGGCGGCTGGGGCGCCTGGCAGGTCGTCGGCTCCCTGCTGGCCGGCGTCGTGGTGGTGGCCCTGTTCGTCCTGTGGGAGCGGCGCAGCAGCGCGCCGATGCTGCCCATGGGCATGTTCCGCAACCGGGCCTTCAGCGCCGTCAACGCCGGCGGTCTGCTGATGTCCGTCGGGATGTACGGCGTGGTCTTCCTCATCACGCAGTTCATGCAGACCATCCAGCACCTGTCACCGGCCCAGGCGGGCGTGCGGATGCTGGCCTGGACGGCGATGCCGCTCCTGGTGGCACCCGTCGCGGGCATCCTGTCGGACCGGATCGGCGGACGGCCCGTGGTCGTCTTCGGACTCGCGCTGATGGCCGCCGGGTTCGCCTACTGGGCGCTGGTGATGAGCCCGGACGTGTCCTACGCCGGGCAGCTGCCCGGCTTCGTCCTGGGCGGCGTGGGCGTCGCCTGCTTCTTCGCCCCGCTCCTCAACCTGACGATGAGTTCCGTGGCCGAATCCGAGCAGGGCATCGCCTCCGGCTCGACCTCGGCCACCCAGGAACTGGGCGCGGCGCTCGGCGTGGCGCTGCTCGCCGGCGTCTTCAGCCACAGCGGCGGCTACACCTCGGGACGGGACTTCGTCGACGGCTTCGTGCCCGCCCTGTGGGTCGGTGCGGCGGCCATGGCACTGGGCGCGGTCGTGATGCTCTTCGCCACCCGGCCCGCCGACGCGCAGGGGCGGCCCGGTGGCGGAGCGGAGCGTGCCGAACCGGCCCGGGAGGCGGCCGAACCGGCCCCCGTGGCCGGCAGCTGACACCTCACCGGCCGGCCCGCGGCCCCCACACGACGCCGCGGCGCGGGGCGCGGCGGTCACCGTCGCCGCGTCCCCCGCCATCCGTCATCACGTCGTCCGTAGTCCGTAGTCCGTAGTCCGTAGTCAAGTCTTCCGTGGTCACGTCATCCGTCCTCAAGTCCTCTGCGACCACGTCACTTACCACGCGTCATCACGCCGCCCACGGTCACCCGTCGTCACTGATCGCGGTCACCCCTCATCACTGATCACTTCTTCCGTCATCACTGCTCACCTCCTCCTCATCACGCCACCGGCAGAAAGGCCGTCGCGACATGAAGGTTCTCTTCGCAAGCCTTGGAAACTACGGACACATGTTCCCCCTGGTGCCGCTCGCCCAGGCGGCTCAGGAGGCCGGGCACGAGGTGTGGTTCGCCACCAGCGAGCCGTTCCACCCGATCCTGGAGAAGGCGGGACTGCGGCCGCTCACCGCGGGGCTCACCGTCCCCGAGGCGTTCATCGAGGCGGCCGGCGGCCAGGCCTTCCTGGAGGCCAACGGCGGTGCCGTACAGGCCAGTGACGTGCCGCCCGAGGTACTGGCGGGCCTGGCCGTGAAGGCGTTCGGCTCGGTGCTGCCGCGCAGTGTGGCCGCGGACCTCGCCCCCGTCCTCGACTCGGTCCGGCCCGACCTGCTCGTGTACGAGATCCTCAACCCGGGCGCGGCCTTCGCGGCCGTCGCGGCGGGCGTGCCCGCCGTCTGCCACGGCATCGGGCGGGTCTCCTACGACGACACCATGGATCCGCTGGTCCAGCAGGAGCTGTACGCCACGGCGAGCGACCTGGGGGTGGCCGGCAAGATCGGCCAGAGCCGCACCCTGGGCAACCCGTACCTCGACATCTGCCCGCCCGCCGTGCAGAACCAGGACTTCCTGGACTCGGACGTCCAGCGGATCCCGCAGCGGTCGGTCCCCTTCGCCGAGCCGGGCGAACTGCCCGCGCGGGTCACCGAGGGAGAGGGGCCGCTGGTCTATCTCAGCCTCGGCACCGTGCTCGGCTCCGCGGAGTTGCTGCGCACCGCGATCGACGGCCTGCTGCCGCTGGACGTGCGCGTCCTGGTCGCGTCCCCCGTGGTGGATCCGGCCGCGCTGGGCGAACTGCCGGACCGGGTCGTCGTGCTCCCGTGGGTGCCGCAGGCCGAGGCACTGCGGCACGCCACCGCCGTCGTCCACCACGGCGGCGCGGGCACCACCCTGGCCGTGCTGGCCGCGGGGCTGCCCGCGCTGATCCTGCCGCAGCCCGGGGACGACGGCCCCGACAACGCGGCCGCGGTGCGCGCCACCGGGGCGGGCCGGGTGCTGCCGGCCCCGGAGGTGTCCGCCGAGGCGGTGGAGGCCGAGATGCGCACCCTGCTGGGCGACGGCGCCCACCAGGAGGCCGCCCGCCGTGTCGCCCGCGAGATGGCGGCCATGCCCGAGCCGGCCGAGACGGTCGCGCGGTTCCCCGAGTTCGTCCGCTGACCGGGCCCCGGTACGCACCGCGCCCCGCGCTCGCCGCGAGCGCGGGGCGTGCTGCATACCGGGGTGCCGGGCCGGGGCCCGGCACCCCTGCGGGCCGTGCGGGACCCCGCGGGGCCGAGGCCGCGGGCGCGGTCCCGCCGCGGCGGTCACCGGGTTCGTGGAACGGGGTTGTTCCCAGCTCCAGGGTGGCTCGACCGCCGGTGGCGATGCTCGGACCGACCGTTCTTCTCCGACCCAGCCGAAAGAGACCACCATGTCGAAGAACCACCACGCTCTGGTCCAGCACTTCGTGGACATGATCAACACCCATGACGTCAGCACCATGCCGGAGCACACGGCGCCCGGCCACATCGACCACAACCCGGTGGTGGCCGACGGCATCGAGGCCAACCAGGCCTTCTGGGTCGGGGTGTTCGCCGCCTTCCCCGACATCAGGGCCGTGGCGCACGACATCGTCGCGGAAGGGGACAGGGTGGCCGGCCGCTTCGAGTACACCGCGACCCACCAGGGCACGTTCCTCGGCGTCCCGGCGACCGGCCGCACGGTGAGCTTCCAGTCCATCGACATCTGGCGGGTGGAGGACGGCCTGCTCGCCGAGCACTGGGACCAGCTGGACATGGGCGACATCTTCCGGCAGCTGGGGGTCGACCCGGCGGCCGTCGCGCACGCGTAGGAGAAGGGCGCCGGACGACGTGGCCGAGGTGGACGGGCGAGCGGGCAGGGGCCGGCCCGCCCGGCCGTGCGGCCGGAGGTACTCACATCCCGTACCGGGTGAGCCGTGGGCACCGCGGGAGGCCGTCGGACCTGCGCCGGCCGCCCTGCGGAAGCGGCGGCCCGCTGTCACGGGCGCGCGGTGGGGCCGCCGGCTGTCATCCGTCTGTTGTTCGGGGGACCACGAGAGTGCGGGTGAAGGTCATGACGAGCGTGTCGTGTTGGTTGCGGCCGCGGGTTTCGACGGTGACCAGCCCGCGCTCGGGCCGGTCGGGGACGACGTTCTTGGCGAGAATCTCACTTTCGGCGTACAGGGTGTCCCCGTGCATGAGGGGATGGCAGTGGTCGATCTTCTCGAAACCGCGGTGGGTGATGGCCTTACCCGCGACATCCGCCTCCGACAGGCCCAGAAGCAGCGAGAAGATGTAGCTGCCGATGACGAGGGGCTGCTTGTGGCGGGTGGCGGTGCTCGCGTAGTGGGCGTCCAGGTGGAGCGGGTGGCGGACCATGGTCAGCAGGGAGAACAGGTGGTGGTCGTACTCGGTGACGGTCTTCCCCGGCCAGTGCCGGTGGACGGCGCCCACCTCGAACTCCTCGAAGGTTCTGCCGAAGCTCATCACGCCTCGCCTTCCGCTGACAGCGGCGACACCTGCGGTGTCGTGCTCGCGCTCGTGTGCCAGGTGCCCAGGGCCAGTTCCATGGTGATGCCGGGGCCGAAGCCGGCGATCACGCCGCCGGCGCCTTCGCGGGGTCGGCTGTCGGCGGTACGGCGCAGGACGTCGAAGACGGCCGCCGAGGCCACGTTGCCGTGATGGGACAGGGTGTGCCGGCTGTCGGCGAGTCCGGCGTCGGGAACGCCGCCGTGGGTGCGCATGGCGTCCAGAACGCGGGGGCCGCCCGTGTGCACGACGTAGAAGTCCAGCTCCGGCAGCCGCAGGCCGTTCTTCTCGATGAAGGCGTTCAGCTGAGGCATCATCCGCCGCATGGTCCCCGGCACACCCTTGTCGAGGCGGAAGTGGAAGCCGGTGTCCTTGACCTCGTAGGCGATCCAGGCGCTGGTACCCGGCAGCACGTGAGAGGTCTGCGCGTGCAGCCGTACCCCCGTGCCTTCACCGTCACCGCGTACCACGGCGGCGGCGACGGCGTCGCCGAACAGTCCGTTGGACAACAGGCTGCTGACGTCGTGGTCTTCGGGCTGGTAGCACAGGGAACAGAACTCGCAGGAGACGATCAGGGCGTTGGCGCCCGGGTGGGCCACGCAGTAGTCGCTCGCGCGGTTGATCGCCGCGGTTCCCGCGGCGCAGCCGAGTTGCGCGATGGGCAGCTGCACGGTGTCGGTGCGGAGCCCCAGCTCGTTGATCATCCACGACGTGAGCGAGGGCATCATGAACCCCGTGCAGGAGACCAGCACGATGACGTCGATGTCCTCGGCCCGCAGTCCGGCATGGGCGAGCGCGTCACTGATCACCGCAGGCAGGCGTTTCTTGGCTTCGCTCTCGAAGACGCGATTGCGGTGAGTGAATCCGGTGTGCCGCAGGATCTCGTCGACCGGACGGATGGTGTGCCGCTTGATCACGCCGGTGTTCCTGATCAGGCGGAGCACCAGCGGCAGTTGCGGGTGGTCCGGGTGCAGCCGCGCGGCGAGCGCCAGCGTTTCCTCTTGGGTGATCACATGCTCGGGTACGGCGACGGCAGGCCTGCACAGCAGGGGCAGCGGCATGTCACCCACCCCCCGTGACACGCACTCGGCATGGACCATGCCCTCGGCCTCGGCCGCGCAGTGCGCACCGTGCCCGCCGTTCGCGGTCGCCGAGCCGCCAGGGACACGGCGCGACGGCGCTGACGTGCCCTTGTCCGCTGTGAGGACGGCCGTTCCGGGGCTCCCTAAGTGTTCCTGGACCCGTTCGTCCATCGCGACGTCGCTGTGTCTCATGCTTTCCCTTTCCTCACAGCAGAGGCCGGCGGGCGGTTCGCCTTGTGCGGGGCCGTACGTCTGCACGCCTCGGTGTTCACTTGTGTAACGCACCTGCCGGGCCTTCGGTTCACCTCCTCGACTCGCCCGCCACGCAACGGCACCGTCTGCCTCCTGGACGGCACCGTGACGCCCGCCCGCGGCCGCGGCGCCGCGGCCACGAGCGGGAACCGCCGTCGCTCGACCCGCCTTCAGTCCCTCCAGCGGGCGGACTCCCCCCGTACCGCACGGGTCGCGCGCAGTGCGGCGATCAGGGTGCGCGCCTCGATGTTCACGTAGTTGCCGTGCAGCAGCAGGCCGCCGAGCTGTTCCTCGGTCACCCAGATGAACTCCTCCGGCACGTCGAGCGGGAACTCGTCCCCGGCCTCCACCAGCACGTAGCGGTTGTCGGCGTGGTGGAAGCGGCCGCCCTCCTCGGACTGCACCGAGTCGAACAGGATCCGTTCCCGCGGCGCGCCGAGGACCAGGTCCAGGTAGCGGGGCCGGTCCCCGGGCGGCAGCGACAGCGCGCGGCCCGGCTGGCACTGCACCGTCGGCCCCAGTTCGGCCACGTTCAGCACCCCGGCCTCCGACCTGGCCTGTGCCAGCAGGTGGGGCACGCCCGCGACCCGGCGCACCAGGAACGCGGCCAGGCCCCGCTCGGCCGGTGCGAGCAGCGGCTGCGACCAGTGCGTCACCTCACGGTTGGTGGCGCGTATGTCCGCGGCGAGCAGCGTGAAGTGGTGCCCCGACTCGTGGGCGATCTCGTCGTCGGTGCGCCGCCAGTGGGCGACCTCCGCCAACGGTACGGACCGCTGGACCAGTTCACGCCGTGACTTCACCTCGGTGAGCCGGCCCAGGACCTCCTGGAGCGAGTACAGCGGGCGCCCGCCGCCGGTGAACGAGGGGATCTGCGACAGCACGGTCCGGGCGTCCATGTTCAGCACGTTGTCCTCGTGCAGCAGCCCGTACAGCTGCCCGAGGGTCAGCCACACGAAGTCCTCGTGCGCGGGGACCTCGCCGACCGCCTCCACGACCACGTTCCGGTTGCGCTTGCGCAGGAACCAGGCGCCCTGCTCGGACTGCAGCGAGTCGAACAGCACCCGGCTGCCCCGGCCGCCCTGGCGCGGCGGCACGAAGTGCTCCAGGTAGCGGACCGCCGAACCCCCGTGCACCCCCGTGTAGTTGCTGCGGGTCGCCTGGACGGTCGGTGACAGCTGCACCGTCTCCAGGTTGCCCGGCTCCATCTTGGCCTGCATCAGGCAGTGCAGGACGCCGTCGAACTCCTTGACCACGATGCCCAGGATCCCGATCTCGGGCTGGTTGATGATCGGCTGCGTCCAGCTGCTCTCCCGTCCGTTCCAGGAGGTGCGCACGTCCAGCCCCTCGATCGAGAAGAACCGTCCGCTCTCGTGCACCAGGTTGCCGGTGCCGTCCTGGAAGTGCCATCCGGCGAGCGCGGAGAACGGGATGCGCCGTACGTCGTAGCGCTTGGCGCGGCGCTGGGCGGTGAACCAGCGGCGGAACCCGGCGTTGGACGTGATGGCGCTGTCGTGTGCCTGCGCGGACAGCGCGAAGCGCAGCGCGAGGTCCGCGGTCGTCTCGGAGGGCACCCCTGGGGTCGCGGCGATCGTCATGGACGGGCTCCTTCGCGTGGGCTCGTGCGCGGGGACAGGGACCACGACCCTCCTGCACCCCGATCGCCTACGGCTGGAGAGAGCCTCGAGACGGGGGAGCGAACGCCGTACGCAGCGCTCCAGCCGGTCTTGAGCAGCACCGTCTACCCTCGCCGGCATGGACTTCCGCAGCCTGGAGATCAGCGAACTCGCCCTCCCGGACGTGTTCCTGATCTCGTCGCGGGCCGTCGAGGACGACGTCGTGGTCCGCTACGAGGCGTTCCGCGAGGACTGCGTCGAGGAAGCGATCGGACGACCCTTCGCGATCCGGTACAGCGACCTGTCGGTCGCCCGGCGCCGGGTGCTGCGCGGCATCCACGGCAGCACGGGCCCGGACGGCCGCGCCAGGCTGCTGTGCTGTGTGCGGGGAGCCGCCGTCCACGTCGTGGTGGACCTGCGCGTCGGATCCCCGGACTACGGCCGGTACGAGACGCTCTGGCTGGACCACCGCACCGCGGCCGGGGTGTTCGTCCCGGAGGGGCTCGGCCACGCCTGGCTCGCCCTCGAGGACGACACGGTCGTCGCCTGCCACAGCTCCCGGCCGTACACCGCGGGCGCCGCCTACACGGTCAGCGCACTCGACCCGGCCCTCGCGCTGCCCTGGGGACTGACCAGGGCACCGGTGATGACCGACGACGACCTGGCCGCGCCCACCGCCGCCGAGGCGCTCGCCAGGGGGCTCCTGCCGGCCTACGAGGACTGCCTCGCGCTGTACGCCGGCTCCTTACCCGCCGCCACCGACTGAACCACCGGGCCCCGCGTGCCGTGACGGACACGCGGGGCCTCAGTCATGTCCGGGGCCCCTTCGGCCGGGCGGCCCGGGCGGTGACCGGAAACGGACCATGAATCGGTCACACGCCGGGCAGGACCAGGACACCCGGCAGAGGGGGAGTGACGCACTGTCCGCCCGGCGGGCCGCGTGGGAGGTTCGAGGTCCTACGACAGACAAGGGGGAGCCGCATGCGAATCTTCGTTCTGGGGTCTTTGGACGCCGAGCTGAGTGGCGTCCCGATCCTGCCCACGGCGGCGAAGCCGCGGCAGATCCTGACACTGCTCGCCATCTACGCCAACCAGGTCCTGCCGGTGTCCGCGCTGATGGAGGAGATCTGGGGCGACGCCCCGCCGCGCAGCGCGCTCACCACGCTGCAGACGTACATCCTCCAGCTCAGGCGCTGCATGGACAAAGCGCTGCAGGGCGAGCCCGGCGGCTCCAAGGAAGTGCTGCTGACCAGGCAGGGGGGATACCTCCTGCGCGCGGAGCCCGGCAGCATCGACGTGCACGAGTACGACCGGCTGTCCTCCCTCGGCCAGCGCGCCTACGACCGCGGCGACAACCAGAAGGCCGCGGAGCTGTTCCGGGAGGCCCTCGGCCTCTGGCGGGGCCCCGCCCTGGTCGACGTGCGCACCGGGCCGTTGCTGGAGATCGAGGCGATGCGGCTGGAGGAGAGCCGCCTCGGGATGATGGAGCGGCGCAACGACGTCGAACTGCGGCTCGGCCGCCACGCCGAACTGCTCACCGAGCTCACGGCGCTGACCGCCCGGCACCCGCTGCACGAGGGGCTGCACGCCCAGTCCATGGTGGCCTTCTACCGGGCGGGGCGCCCCTCCGCCGCCCTCCAGGTCTTCCAGAACCTGCGCGGCCACCTGGTGGAGGAACTGGGCATCGAGCCCTCACAGCGCCTTCAGCGTCTGCAGCGGGCCGTGCTCGGCAGCGATCCGGTGCTGGACATCGGTACCGGGACCGGGCGGCTGCTCGACCGCTTCACCGGGTGACTCCGCGAGGAGGATCCGTGCGCGTGCTGTTCTCCGGAGGCCTCGGCATGCCGGCCGTCCTGCGACTCGTCCTGCTCGCCAGGGCGATGCAGGCGGCCGGCAACGAGGTCCGGTTCTGCTGTCCGGCCCGGGCCCGCCACCGCGTGGTCCGGGCCGGACTCGTGCCGGTCCTGGCCGGGCCGCAGCGGTTCGGCCGGGCCTGGCGGCCCGACCTGGTGGTCCACGATCCGCTGTGCCCGGACTCGGCCGCCATGGCGGCCGAGTCCGGGGTGCCCACCATCGGCTACCTCCCCTACGCCCGGCCGCCGTCGTCGCCGCGGCCGACCGTCTGGATCGACCCCTGCCCGCCGCCGCTGCGGGAACGGCCGGAACCCGGTTCCTGGCAGGTGCGCTGCGACGCCTGGGAACCGCCGGGGAGGCCGGTGCCCCGGCTCCCGGCTCTCGCGCTGACCCCGCGCGTCTGCGTCACCGGGGCGCCGGTGGGGTCCCGGCCAAAGGACCGGCGCCGGGCGCGGCTCTTCCGGCGGGTCGCGGAGGGCGTCGAGAGCCTCGGCCTGCAACTGCTCGAACTGACCGGCGACGACCATCCCTGGAGCCTGCTGCTGCCCGGCTGCGTCGCCGTCGTGCACGGCGGCGACGAGGGGGTCGTGTACGCGGCGGCCCGGTTCGGCATCTCCCAGCTGGTGCTGCCCGCGGGGGAGGACGAGCGGCGGGCCGGAGCGCGTCTGGAGAAGGCCGGCATCGGCCGCTGTCTGTCCGAGGACGAGCTGGCGGGCGACCCCAGCATGCTGCGGCTGCGCTTCCACGTCGCCGAGCTGGTCAACGGCGGCCGTGTGCTGCCCGAGGCGGCCCGCCTGGGCCTGGCCATCGCCCGCATGCCGCAGCCCGCGGACCTCGTCGCGGACATCGAGGCGCTGGTGCGCTGAGAGCTGCGAACAAAAGGGGATTCCGGTCAGCTCGCGGCGTCCGGTGCGTGCGATCGCAAGGCGCCGGAAGGTCCTTGTAGCGGAGCTACCAGGGCCTTTCGGCAACGCCGCGAGCGTGCGT
>NZ_JBEYJA010000038.1:0-81818 GCF_040703815.1 Streptomyces sp. NPDC006743
GTCGAACGGACGGGACGCCTACGCGCTCACCGGCTGGTCCTCGGCCGAACGGTCCTGGACCAGCAGCGGGGCGGCAGTGGCGGCCGCCCACACCGTGTGGGCCGCCGCCCGACGTTCGCGCGTCGTCCTGCTCCACCGCTTCGTCGGCCTCGCGCAGGTTCGGCTCGAACAGGCCGATCTCCGGGACGCGGCCGCGCTGGGCGAGAAGAGGGGAGGCCGGCCCTCGACGCGCGCCCTCGATGGGCTGCGCGCGAAGCTGCCCAAGACTCGCAGCCGAGGGGCTGGTCGTCGAGGTCCGGCCGCGCGTCGGGACCCTCAACCCAGGGCGTCGAGCAACTCGCGCTCGCGCTGCGCGCTGAGTCCTGCGCGCCTTTCCCGGTCCAGGCCCTGCTCGCGCTCCCAGCGCAGCGTGTCGGCCAGCATCTCGGCCCGGGGGCGGTGACGCAGCCCCGCGGCGCGCGCCGAGGACCCGTCCCGGGCCGACCAGCCTTCCCATCCCGGCTCGACCAGCCACATCGCCAGTGATTCGGGTCCCATGTACTGGGTCACACCGTTGGCCAGCAGCCATGCCGCTTCCGCGGTGACCACCGGACCGGTGTGCCCGCCGCAGGCGCGGGACGACTCGATCCACTCTTCGAACGCAACGACCGGGCCGACGGCGTCGTATGTGCCGGTGGTTCCCCTCTCCGCGGCGTCGAGCAGCCAGGAGGTGAGGTCCCGCACGTCGACCACCTGGGTGGGAACGGCCGGTGTGTCGGGGACCAGCATCGGCCCTCGCGGATCACGTGCCGCGCGGGCGACCCAGTAACCCGAGCGCCCGCTGTGATCGCCCGGGCCGCCGATGAGCCCGGCTCGCGCGATGAGGAGGCGGTCGCCCACAGCGGCCGTCGACGCCTGCTCGCAGGCGACCTTCGCCTCGCCGTACAACTCGCGGCCGACCTCGCCGCGGTCGGTCGGTGGGAGCAGGGCCGCGGACTCGTCCGCCCCCGGCGCGGCGTGGGAGGCGTAGGCGTTGCCGGACGAGACGTACACCCAGTGCCTGGCTCTGCTGCCCAGCGCGTCGAGCGCTCCACGGACGAAGCCCGGCTGCCATGACACCTCGACGACCGCGTCCCACACCCGGTCGAGCAGGGGCTCGTACGCCGACGGGTCGCGCCGGTCGGCGGCGACCAGTGTCGCTCCGTCGGCGACTTGTCCGCTTTCGCCACGCGCGAGGCAGGTCACCCCGTGGCCGCGTTCGATCGCCTGCCGCGACAGCTCCCGACCCACCCATGCCGTTCCGCCCAGAACCAGGATCTCCATACCGGCACCCAAGCACCCGGATCACTGCCCGGGCCAGGTGACTTCGCTGACAGCAGATGTTCAGCCGTCGATCGACCTCCGCCCTCGGGCGGCGACGTCGTCCCGCCAGGATCCGATCGCAGGATCACGAAGCCGCACTGAGCCTTTTCCGCTCCTCGTCACCACCCCAGGACTTGGGTGAGGTAATCGCGGGCCATCATGGCGTACTTCAGCGGGCATGCCGTCGCCGGGTCCTGTTCGGCCTCGACGACCAGCCATCCCTCGTAACCGGCTTTCCCCAGCGTCGAGAGGATGGGCCTGAAGTCGATCGTGCCTTCCGCGTCTCCGGGCACGGTGAAGACGCCCTGGAGGATTCCCTCCTGGAAGGACAGGTGGTCACCTTTCACTTTCTCGGCTACGGACTGGCGGACGTTCTTGAGGTGAACGTGCTTGATTCGCTGTTTGTGTCTTTCCGCGGTCTCGAGCGGGTCGTCGCCCGCGAACTGGAGATGCCCGGTGTCGAACAGCAGGTGCACGTGGTCCGGGTCGGTTCCCGCCATCAACCTGTCGATGTCCTCGGCCGTCTGCACGCCGGTGCCCATGTGATGGTGGTAGCAGAGCCGCATCTTGTTGTCCGCGGCCAGCTTGCCGATCTCGTTGAGCCCGCTGGTGAGGAGATCCCATTCCTTGCCGGTGAACTCGGGGCGGTGCTGGAAAACCGGGACGGGTTGCAGGTGCGACGACCGCCCGAATTCTGCGACCACGATGTCCTTGCCGCCCACTTTCTCGAGGAACTTCAGCTGCCTCTTGAAATTCTCGACGGTCCGATCTCTGTCGCCGATGGTGAAGTAGGTGCTCACCCAGGGCTCGGACACCTTCAGGCCGCGCAGGTCGAGTGCCTCTTTGAGTACGGCGGGGTCGGCCGGGTACTTGTGGCCGATGCTGCAGCCCTGGAATCCCGCGAGCGCCATCTCGCTCACGCATTGCTCGAACGGGATCCCGATGTCGATCAGCGGAAAGTCGTCGTTCCACCACAGTGTCGGTGTCACGCCGAGGGATACCTTGTCGCGACCCAGGTTCGGGACAGTGCTGGTCATCACACTTCCTCCTCTTGGCGGTCCTCGAATACGGGTGGATGGGCCCACGACCCGTAGCCCGGTGCCTTCGCGCCGGCCGGGTGGGCGCCGATCGCCCGCCACAACAGTCCCTCGGTGTAGGCGTCGGGGGAGACGACGAACAGGGGTGTGCGTCCGTCTCCGCCGCGCGCGCGGTCTTCCCCGGGCTGGTGTTGTCCGGACGTGGCCTGCCAGGACTGGCTTCCCTCGGGCCGGCTGTCGTCCGGGACGGCGGGCTTCGCTCCGCTCCGGCCGGGCGCCGTCCAGGCCGCCACGTCCATGCGTCCCGCCAGTTCCGGGCCGTACCAGACGCCGACGTACCAGAGTTTGACGATGCTTCCCACCACTGGATCGGCGGGGACAGCGGAGGGATCGCAAGCCATCGCCTTCTGGATCGCGTCCGGCCCTTCTTGATTCACGGCCGTCTGGTAGTACACCTCTGCCTGACCGGTTCCCCAGAGGTCGAACTCGCTGAACCCGGTCACAGCGGCAGAGAACTTCACGAAATCGCGCAGCCTCGTTTCTGCGTTCGTGCTTTGCGTCATGATCCCGCCTCCGTCGACGGTCCTAGATCTCGAATGTCGGGCCGGCGTTCGCCCCTGGATGCCCTGTGAGCGGGTTGCGGACGAGCCGGTTCATACCGTCGCGGATGCGGAACATGTCCCAGACCGCCTTGAGCAGAAGGTCGGGCCGGCCGTTGTAGGCCAGATTGATGCTGGTCAGGAAGGTGGCGTAGGACTGGTTGAATTCCTTGGCCGCCACCAGGATTTCCGGGTCTCCCGTGAGGTCCGCCAGCTTGATGTCCGGCTTCACCGGATAGACGGCACCCCAGTCGACGTTCAGATCCGGGCCGGAAGGCTTGTCCGGCTCATCGCCCTTCTGGTAGTACTTTCCCTTGTCCAGCTGCTGGAACCTGTAGTAGTGGGCGATCTCGTCCTGGCTGTCGAAGATGCCGCCGTGCAGCCCTTCGCCCTGCTCCGCGACGAGGGTGAGCGCCGCGACTGCACTGTCGCGGCCGGTCACCTTGATCACGTCGCCGCCACCGGAGTAGAAGTACTCGGGAGTCACCTGGCGAGCGGGATCGCCGGTGAAAATCGTCTTCCCCGCCTTACGGGCCTGGTCCTCCAGGTGGTTGATGCCCCGGACGATCTCCTCGTAGAACTCACCGATGCTCAGGAAACGCTCGGTGGGTTCTCCGGGTACGAGGCCGAGGATCGTCGCGGACTCCTCGAGTTCCGCCAGTTTCTCCGGTGGGGGCGCCGCGCCGTCGGGCGTCAGTCCGAGGGCCGCCCAGTCCATCGGTACGAACCTGTCTTCCTCGGTATCTGCCTGCGCGGGCTTCTCGATCTTCAGGAACGTGTCGAGGGCCTCGCGCGAGAACGGCCGGAGATGCACCTCGAAGTAATCGGGACCACACGGCAGGCGCGTCGGGTAATTCGGCACGAAGTCCGGCTTGGTGAGGTCCGGCGTCCCGCCCACGGCGTTCATGACGTTCGCGACCAGGGTGAGGTGCAGCATCTCCTCGACGGCCACGACCCTGATGACGTGCCAGGCATCCGAGTTCTTCCCCGGATGCAGCGAGTAGAGCGCGGTCAGGTAGGGCGGGAGCGTCGCGTGCTCCAGCTGGAGCCCCTTGTAGAGGTATTCGTGCAGCTCCTCGATGGTCTGGATCCTGGAACCCTGAGCAGGCTCTGACTCTGAGACAGGCATGTTCCCCCAATCGTGGGCGGTGGGCGGTGGGCGGTGGCTGTGCCGGGTTCGACCCGTCGGTCTGTGAGCCGTCTACCCGCGGACGGTGGCCGGCGCCTTCGCGGCACGCAGATGCCTGGCGATGTGGGCCGCACTGCGGAAGGCGAGCGCCGCCATGGTCAGGCTGATGTTGGATGTCCCGATCGAGGGCATGCTGCCGGGCCCGACAAGGTAGAGGTTCTCGTGGTCCCACGAGTGCTGGGTGTGGTCGACCACGGAGTCCGCCGGGTCGGTCCCCATGATGTGAGTGCCCGCCAGGTGGTTGCCGCCCACGATGTTGTACCACTGACCGTCGTGCTCGACGGCGCTGTAGCTGTCCTTGTCGTACGTGGTCCTGTCCTCGGCGCCGAGCTTCTCGAAGATGTCGGCCGCGAGTTTGCGGGCGAACGCGGCGCCCCGCATGGTGTAGGGCGGGATCTTGAACGACACGACCGGCTTCAGGTTGCCGAGGGCGTCCTTGTAACGGTCGTCCACCGTGACCCTGTTGCTCCTGTCGGGCAGCAGGTCGATCATGAAGGCCAGCAGAAGCTGCCGGGAGATCTGGTTCCCGAGCGTCCTGCGCAACTCCCGCCCGCGCAGGCCCCGCTTGTCCACGAGTTCGACCAGGTCCGTGTAGGGCGAGCCGGTCGCCCACCCCCAGCCGTCGTTGTGGATGTCCACGCCGAATCCCGCCTGGGTTCCGCGGAACCGCCCGCCGCGCAGGTCGGTGATCCCGCTCGTGCAGGATGTGCCTCGCATCGTGCCGGCCGGCTCGGGCAGCAGACCCCAGGACAGCAGGTACGCGTGGTCCATCAGGTTGTGGCCGATCAGCTTGCTGCGGCTCATACGCTGCATGCCGGAGGCCAGCATGAGCCGGGCGTTCTCGATGGCGTGCGCGCAGAGAATGTAGACGGTGCCCTTCACCGTGTACTTCTCGTACCTCTCCGAGTCGAGCGTCTCGTATTTCTTGATGGTGATCCCGGTCACCCGTTGGTCCTGCTCGTCGATCTCGACCTTGGACGCGACGGCTTGCGTCACGATCTTGACGTTGCCCTTGCGGAGCGCCTTGGCCAGCGTCTTTCCCGCGTGATATTTGGCCTGCACGGGGCAGATCGGGACGCAGTTGGTGTTGCCCTGACAGCGCTCGCCCTCTTCCACCTGGCTCGTGCTCACCGCGCCGACCGGGACGAATCCCTTGCCGCCGTCGTACGCGGCGTTCGGCACGCCGTTACGGGCCTGCGGAAAGCTCCGCACCTGGAGGGTGTAATCGTTGTCCGCCAGGGTGACCCGCATGCCGTTCACGCCCCGGGCGACCGTCTGATCGAGGTAGGACGGCGGCATGCGGTGCATCGGGAACACGTATCCCTTCGGGAAATGCATTCCCAGGTACGCCTGGTCCTCGACTTCGGCGGCTACGCCCAGTTCGGCCTCGGCCTGCCGGTAATAGGGTTCCAGGTCGTCATAGCTGAGCGGCCAGTTCAGGCCCTGGCCGTACTTGGTCCGCAGGTCGAAGTCCTCGGGAAGCATGCGCAGGGCTTTCCCCTCCCAATGCATGGAGGTGCCGCCGAGGACCCGGGTGAAGGTGGTGTCCGTGCAGTACTTGTCCTCCTGCACGAGGTAGAAGTCGTCCCGGGGTGTGTCCGGACGCACCGGCATGGTGTCCGTGCTCCTGGGCATCCGCGCGTTCGGGTTGAACGGGAACGGAGACTGGTTGTCCTTGACGACCGCGCCGTAGAACCGCGACAGGTACGACTCGTACTCGGCGAGGTCCAGGTCCTTGCCGGGACCGGCTTCGAGAATCACCACCTTGTAGCCTGCCTGGCTCAACTGCTCGGCGACGATGGAACCCGCCATGCCGCCACCGACGACAACGGCATCCCACTCGCCTGTCGCAGCCTCTGCGGCGCTGGTCTGCGTCGCGGCACCGGCCGGGAAGATCACCGGGTCTGTATCGTCGTAGGACGTCATCGATTCCCCTTGTCGCGTCTGGGGTGACCTCACCCCGGTTACGGGCAGGTCAGCCCGGTGACAGACCAGCCGTCAGAACGGATGGTGATGGAACGGCTGTCGAAGGCCCGCCACTGTCACCAGCGAATGAGAACCGGCCCGGAAGGCGAGTTCGAGCTGGAGAACCAGGGCAGGCAGGCATCGCGGCGCCCACCGGCGAACCGCCGAGGGCTTCCCGCGATCCCCGGCGGGGTTTTGCCGCCGGCCGCGGCCATTCGCGCATTGCCGGATCATCCGCGTACGTCGCATACGAGGACCACCCTCTGCTTTGCGCTTGACCACATCTGGCGCCGCTCACTGATCCGCTGAGGATCGCGGGAAGGGCCTCCGCACGAGGCTTGCATATGACGCTGTCATTCCGCTCCCGCGCCGCCGGGATCTTGCCGGTAACCCACCGTTCGGGCGTAAGCAGTGAAGCTGTTCCCACCTGGCGGTCGGACAGGTCATGTGGGGTGGAGCGGCACCGTGCGGTCGAGCGGGCGGGAAGCCGTCGCGGCCCGGGCGGGGTGCACGGTGCAGTACCCCGCGGGTACCGGTCCGTCGGCCGATGGGGCCGATCGGCCCATGTGCGCCCCGGCCGTCGCCGCCCACCCTGGACACGTCGGGTGAATCCGGCGACAGGACCCGATACCGAGAGGGTGAGGACCGGTATGAAGGGCTACGTCTTCCACGGCCCCGGGCATGCAGCCTGGGAGGAGGTGCCCGACCCGGACGTCAAAGAGCCCACCGACGCCGTCGTCCGGGTCGACACGGTCACGATCTGCGGGACGGACCTGCACATCCTCAAGGGCGATGTCCCGGAGGTGCGACCGGGCACGGTGCTGGGGCACGAGGCCGTCGGTGAGGTCGTCGAGACCGGCACCGACGTGCGGTGCGTACGGCCGGGGGAGCGCGTGCTGGTCTCGTGCATCACCGCCTGCGGACGGTGCCGCTTCTGCCGTGAGAGTGTGTACGGCCAGTGCCTGGGCGGAGGGGGCTGGATCCTCGGCCACTTGATCGACGGCACCCAGGCGGAGTACGTCCGTGTGCCCTTCGCCGACCTGTCCGTGCATCCGCTGCCGGCCTCGGTGACGAACAGGGACGCCGTGCTGCTGGCGGACATCTTCCCCACCGCCTACGAGGTCGGCGTGCTGAACGGCCGGGTCCGGCCCGGGGACACCGTCGCCGTGGTCGGAGCAGGCCCCATCGGCCTCGCGGCCGTTGCCACGGCCCGCCTGTTCGCGCCCGGACGTGTCATCGCGGTGGACCTCGCCCCGGCCCGGCTGGAGGCCGCGAGGAAACTCGGAGCCGAGGCGGTGGCGGATGCCCGCGAGGCTCCCGAGCAACTGGTCGCGGACCTCACCGGAGGGCTCGGCGCGGACGTGGCCGTCGAGGCGGTCGGAGTGCCGGAGACGTTCGAGATGTGCACCCGCATGGTGCGCCCGGGCGGACGGGTCGCCAACGTGGGCGTCCACGGCAGGCCGGCGACCCTGCACCTGGAGGAGCTGTGGATCAAGAACGTGACCATCACCACCGGCTTGGTGGACACCAACTCCACGCCCACCCTGCTGAAGATGGCCGCTGCCGGGAGGCTGCCGGTCTCCCAGCTGGTGACGCACGCCTTCCCGCTCAACGAGATGCGGGAGGCATACGACGTCTTCGCGCACGCCGCCGACACCGGCGCTCTGAAGGTCGTCCTCGGTGAGCCGCCGCGCAACGAGGTCCTCCCCGTGACGGCGGCCGGGTGAGCCGGCGCGCCGATGCGAAGCGGCCGGCCCGGCCGTTTCGATCAGGACCGGGAGAGCGGATCGACCGATGTACCGCAATGACGGATTCCGGGAGCTGGACCGGCAGGAATGCCTGCGGCTGCTGGTCACGGCCGTGGTGGGCCGTGTCGTCCACACGCGGCACGCCCTGCCCGCGGTGCTCCCGGTGAACTTCCGCGTGGACAGCGACGGCGCGGTGCTGCTGCGCACCGCCGCCGCCTCCGAGCTGGCGCGCGCGATCGACGGCGCGGTCGTGGCGTTCGAGGCCGACGAGGTGGACCCCGCGGCCCACTCCGGCTGGAGCGTCGTCGTGACCGGTTCCGCGTCCGTGATGGCCGACCCCGCCGAACGGGGGCGCCTCGTCACGGACTGGCCGCCCTCGTGGGTGCCCTCGCCCCGGGAGGTTTTCATCCGGATCGAACCCGAGCTGGTCACCGGCCGCGAACTGACCGGTGGTCACAGCTTGTACGGTCTCGGTTCCTTCTTCTGACTTGTGACCAGCACTCGGCCGACCACGCCGGAGGATGTCGTGCAGGGCTCCCAGTACACCGTGAGCGACGTGATGACCGGCAAGGTCGTCGCCCTGGCAGGTGATGCCACGTTCAAGGAGATCGTGCGGACGATGCGGCGCTGGCGCGTGAGCGCCCTGCCGGTGCTGGACGGCGACGGTCACGTCACCGGTGTCGTCTCCGAGGCGGACCTCCTGCACAAGGAGGAGTCCCGCGACAGCGGCACGGACCGGTCCGTCCGGTCGGCCGGCTCGCCGGGGGCGGTCAGGGCGCGGGCGGTCACCGCCCGGAACCTGGCGACGACGCCGGCGGTCACCGTCCACGCCGACGCGACCCTCGCCGCGGCTGC
Organism: Streptomyces sp. NPDC006743; assembly: GCF_040703815.1. Classification (NCBI taxonomy): domain Bacteria; kingdom Bacillati; phylum Actinomycetota; class Actinomycetes; order Kitasatosporales; family Streptomycetaceae; genus Streptomyces; species Streptomyces sp. NPDC006743. The sequence goes on from NZ_JBEYJA010000038.1 coordinate 8,735, forward strand.
CGGACTCATGGCCCATGGTGCCGCTCGCCCTGCGCCTGGTCCGCTCGGTCGAAGGCGTGGTGGACGTCCGCTCCGCGATCACGACGTCGCGGCGGAGCAGCGGCCCGGCGGCATGACGGTCCACGGGCGTGCCGGTCCCTCGCCATGGCGTGTGCCATGACGTGCTCTGACGGTTCCGCTCGCCCTGGCGGAGCCGCTCACACCGGCGCCCGGTCGCCGCGTAACCCTGCCGTCGCCGCGTGAGGATGCCGTAGACGTCGCCTCGTGAGGATGCCGGAAAGGCCCCGCCGCCGCCCGGGCGGCCCTGCCGAAGACCCCCGTCCTGCCGCCCGGGCGAGGATGCCAGGACCTCCCTCGGTCCCGGTGCCTGGAACGCGGTCTTCAGCCCCGGGCGGCTCAGTCCCCGGCGACCCCGCCGCGCCCGGCTCGGTCCGGGTCGTCCGGGGCGGCCCCGCTCGTCAGCCGGCACTCGACGTCCACCACGCCCTCGACGGCGCGGGCCAGGCGCGCGGCGACGGGCACGAACGACGTGTCCCTGATGCGCCCGGTCAGGGTCACCACACCGTCGCAGACCTCGACGCGGGCGGGCTCGCCGGTGGTGTGGAAGAGGGGTGACACCACCTCACGCCGCACCTCCTCGGCGATGTCGTCGTCCGAGCGCAGGAACACCTTCAGCAGGTCGGCGCGGCTGACCACTCCTTCGAGCAGGCCGTCGGCGCCGACGACGGGAAGCCGTTTGACCTTGCGCACGGCCATGATGCGGGCCGCCTCGGCGAGCGTGGCGTCCGCGTGGACGGTCACGGCCGGGGTGCTCATCAGCTCTCCGGCGGTCAGGGCTCCCACCTTGGCGAGGTCGGGCAGGCGCCTCAGCTGGGTGAAACGGTCCGGGTCGCTGTCACGGAACTCCTCCTTCGGCAGCAGATCGGCCTCGGAGACGACGCCGATCACCCGGCCCTCGCCCTCCAGGACCGGGAGCGCGCTGACCTTCCACTGCTCCATGAGGTTGATGACGTCCTTGAACGGGGCGTCACGCCCCACGGCCACGACGGTCTGCGTCATGACGTCGCTGACGGAGTGCGGGCTGCTCGGCATGGTCTCGTCCTCCTCCTCGGGGATGCCGGGGTGCTGCTGTCCCGTCCGGCCCGGCCGGAGCGTCACCGGGGCCCGCTGCCGTACGGGGCGTACAGGTCCAGCAGGCGGATCCGGGCCGCGTGCAGCCGGTGTGCGGCCACCTGGCCGACCCAGCGGGCGACGGCCCGCCCGAACTCCGCGTCCCGGTCGCACAGCATCCGTACGGTGGCCGCGTCGAACTCGTGGGCGCGTACCGGGCTGGTGGCCCCGGCGCCCAGGTGCCAGCGGTACGGCGGGAAGTGCCAGGACCAGCCGACCAGTTCGCCGTGGCCCAGGGTCTCGACGACGGCGGCGCGGCGGCCGGGGACGTGCAGGTCGAGGGCGATCGTCCCGGTCCGGATGATCCAGAACCTCTCCGCGTGCTGCCCTTCCTCGAACAGGCGGGTGCCCACGCGGAAGGAGACGTCGTGGGCCAGGAACATCAGCTGTGCCCGGTGTCCGGCCGGCAGGGCGGCGGCCAGGGTGGTGGTCGAGGTCATCGCAGGGCTCCTTCCGCGCTGCCGGCCCGGTGGCCGGCTCACCTTCAGCGTGCGGGCGCGCGGACGCGGGACACCACGGGCCGCCCGGACCGGGACGAGGGCCCTTCGGCTCCAAGCGAGCCCCGCCCTCCGTCCCCCGTCCTCCGCTCCGTGCGTCCGCCCCGCACCCGCTGCGGGCCTGAGCCCAGCCTCCCCTCCTCCTTCCGTGCATCCGCTCAGCGCAGGCGGCGCAGGTACGGGTCGTGGGGACGGCGCGGGAGAAGGCGGACGCGTACGTCGAGCACGGTGATTCCGTGGGGTCCGGCCAGCACCGGGTTGAGGTCGGCCTCGGCCAGCTGCGGCAGGTCGCACGCCATCCGTGACAGGCGGTGCAGCAACTGCTGAAGGCCCTCCACGTCAACGGCGGGGGCCCCGGCCCAGCCGTGGAGCAGCGCGGAACAACGGGGAGAGGCCAGCAGGTCCCGCACGTCGCGGTCGGTGAGCGGAGCGAGCCGGCCGGCGTGGTCGGCCAGGAGTTCCGTCGCCGTCCCGCCGAGCCCGAAGACCACCAGGGGGCCGAAGACCTCGTCCTGCACCACGCCCGCGAACAGTTCGGTGCCGCGTTCGGTCATTGGCTGGATCACCACACCTGTCAGCCGGTCACCGAACCGGTTCACCAGCTCCCGGTGGGCCGCCCTGACGCGGTCGGCGCCCCGCAGGCCGAGCTGGAGGGCGTGCTCCTCGCTCTTGTGCAACAGGCCCGGCCGGCAGCCCTTCATCACCACGCGCCCGTCGGGTCCCGCCAGCCGCCGTGCGGCCGCCACGGCCTCGTCCTCGTCGCGCGCCCAGGCCCACGGGAGCAGCGGCAGACCGTAGCAGCCGAGCAGGCCGGCGGCGGTCGGCGGATCGAGCCAGGCGCCCTCGGGAGCGTCGCTGAGGAAACCGGCGACGATCTGCCGGGCCCGTCGGCTGTCGACGTCCGGCAGTTCCGCCACGTCTCCGGCCGGCGTCGCCAGCCAGCGGGCACGGGTGGCCGCGTGGGCCAGGGCACGGGCGGCGTCCTGGGCGTCGCCGTAGGCGGGCAGCATGCCCTCGGCGCAGGTGTCCAGCAGTTCGACGCGGGCCGCCTGCGCGGGAAGGACCGCGACGACAGGCCGCGGCAGTGGTTCGGGGACGTCGGTGAGCGCCCTGACGAGGTCCTCTCCCGTCGCCGCGGCCACCGCCGTCGGGACGAGGGCGACCAGGACCGCGTCGACCTCCGCGTCGCGGGCCAGGTGCTCCACGCAGGCGCGCAACTGGTCCTCGCCGACCGTCGCGGTGGCGTCCACCGGGTTCGTGGCGGCGGCACCCGGGGGCAGCAGGGCCAGCAGCGCGTTCACCGAACCGGCCGGCAGGGCGGGCACCGTGAGACCCGCCTCCGCGCACGCGTCCGCGGCCAGTACGCCGGCGCCGCCGGCGTTGGTGACGACGGCTGCCCTGGTGCCCGCGGGCAGCGGCTGGGAGTGCAGCAGAGCGGCCGTGTCGAGGAGTTCGCCGATCGTACGGGTGGCCGTGACGCCGGCCTGTGTGAACAGCGCCTGGCGGGTCATGGTGGGCGTGGCCGCCGCCGCGGTGTGCGAGGCCGCGGCCCGGCGCCCGGCCTCGGAGCGGCCCGCGTCCACGGTGAGCACCGGCATCCGCCGGGCCACCCTGCGGGCGGTACGCGAGAAGGCGCGGGGGTTGCCGAAGGACTCCAGGTGCAGCAGCGCGAGACCGGTGCGTCCGTCGGCCTCCCACCACTGGAGCAGGTCGTTGCCGCTGACGTCGTACTTGTCGCCGTGCGAGACGAAGCTCGACACGCCGATGCCGAGACGGGCCAGCCCGTCCAGCACAGCGATGCCGATGCCGCCCGACTGCACGGCGACCCCGGCGGTGCCGGGCCCGGGGTGCCGGGCGGCGAAGGTGGCGTCCAGGCGGACGCCGTCCTCGGTGTTGGCCAAGCCCAGGCAGTCGGGGCCGGCCAGACGCATGCCCTGACGGCGGCACGTCTCCATGAGGGCGGCCGCGCCGGCGGTGTCCAGTCCGGCGGTGACGACGAGGAGGGCGCGTACTCCGGTCCTGCCGCACTCCTCGGCCACCCGCGCGACCGCCGGCGCCGGAACGGCGATCACCGCGAGGTCGGGCACCCGCGGCAGTGCGGTCACGGACCGGTAGGCGTGCACCCCGGCGATCGTGGAGGCGACCGGGTGGACCGCGAAGACCCTCCCCGTGAAGGAACCGGTGACGATGTTCCGCAGGACGGCGCGTCCGACGGAACCGGGTCTGCGGCCGGCGCCGATCACCACGACGGACGCCGGGCGCAGCAGGGGGCGCAGGCTGACGACATCGGCGAGGCGCCCGCGGGTGTCCACGGCGCTGAGATAGGTCTCGTCCTCGGCGAGCCGCACCACGCAGTGCACTTCCGGGCCGTCGTAGCGCCGGGTGACTCGCAGGCCGAGGTCGTGGAAGACGCGCAGCACGTCGAGGTTCTCGGCCAGGGCGTCGGCGGTGAACGCGGTGACACCCGCGGTGCGGGCGGCGTCCGCCAGGTGTTCCAGCAGCAGCGTGGCCACTCCGCGGTGGTGCCAGTCGTCGGCGACGGCCAGGGCGACGTCCGCCGTCGAGCCGTGCGGGTCGGCCTCGTACTCGGCGAGGCCGACCAGACGGCCGGCGTGCTCGGCGACCAGGGCGCGGTAGCCGGGGCGCGGCGCCGCGGCCACGCGTTCGGCGGCCTGCCGGGCGGAGGCACGGCTGACGGCGAAGAACCGCAGCCGCAGGTTCGCGTCGGACATCCCCTCGTACAGGTGCAGCACCCCGGCGTGGTCGCCGGGGTGCGAGCGGCGGATCCGGATGGTGGTGCCGTCGGTCAGCAGCGCGTGCACCGGTGCTTGCTCCGTGTCGGCCATCGCGTACGTCTCCCTCCGCGCTCTCGGCCCCAGGGTGCGGCGCGCCGTTCCCGTGCTCCAGAGGCCGGCCGGGTACCGGGCCGGGCCGAGCGGCCCTCGTCCGTCGCCCCGAAGGCTGCCGTGCCGGAACCGGTGCCCACCGCCGACACGGCGTCGTGGAGGACGGGCCCCGTGTTCCGTGCCGGGGGCCTGTAGGCCCTCGCGCCACGACGGCGTCGGGTGCCACGGTGGCAGCAGACGGTCCGGCGCATGATGCGGGCGTCGCGGCGTGAGGCGGTGGTGAGGATGGAGTTGCCCCTGGTCGTGGGTGTGGACGGTTCGGGTCCGAGCCTGACCGCGGTCGACTGGGCGGTGGACGAGGCCGCCCGGCACGGTCTGCCGCTGCGGCTGGTGTACGGCTCCCTGTGGGAGCGCTACGAGGGCACTGTGCCCTCCGGCAGCCTCGAGCGTCCCTCGGAGCAGGCGATGGCGGAGTACGTGGTCACCGCCGCCGGGGAGCGGGCTCAGGACCGCAACCCCGAGGTGAAGGTCTCCACCGACGTCCTCCCCGAGGACGCGGTCTCCGCTCTGCTGGGTGCCGGGGACAGTGCCTTCGCCGTGGTCACCGGCTGCCGGGGCCGCGGCGAGCTGAAAGGTCTGCTGCTGGGGTCGGTGAGCCTTGCGGTGGCCGGCCGGGCACGGTGCCCGGTGGTCGTGGTCCGTGGTGACGCGGCCGGCCAGGCCGCGACGCACGAGCGGATCGTGCTCGGCGCGGGCGGAGCCGGGACCGGGCGTGAGGCGGTCCGGTTCGCCTTCCGGGAGGCCGAGGTGCGTGGTTGCGTCCTCGAGGTCGTACGCGCGTGGCGCAGCCCGGCACCCGCGACGGCCGGTACCCCGGCGGGCCAGGACGCCCTGGGGCACGAGGAACGGGCCGCCGTACTGCTGGAACAGCTGCTGGGCGAGGCCATGGACGACCATCCGGCGGTCCGGGTGCGGCGTGCGACCGTCGAGGGGCCGGCACACCGGGTGCTCGTGGGCCGCTCGGCCGCCGCCGATCTGGTGATCGTCGGCGCACGGCACAGGACGCGGGTCTTCGGGCTGCAACTGGGCCGGACCGCGCACGCGTTGCTGCACCACGCGAACTGTCCGGCGGTGGTGGTCCCACAGCGGGCGTGACGGTCCAGCGGCGCCAGGAGCCGGCAGCACGCCGGCGCCGGCGGCGACGGGCTCGACGACTCCTCCGCCGGCCCCTGCTCGCGACTGCGGCGCAGCGGTCGCGGGGGACCGCGGCCGCACCTGGCGCACGGCGGGACGGGGACACAGTGCCCCGGCCTTCCACCGCGCCCCGCCGCCGCGCCCAGCGTCCCCTCACACCCACACCGCACACCGCACATCAGGCACCGGACACCGGACACCCCCCGAGCGTGCCCCTCCACCGCCTGCCCGGTGGATCGGGCCTTCCGCGCCCGACCGGGCGGGAGCGCCGTCCGTCGCCACCCGGACGAACCGGCCGCGGCCGGCGGCGCGGCGCCCGTCCGACGGGCCCCCTTCCGGAACGGACCGTACGTCGGCCTATCGTTCGGCGAGGCGGGGGACATGGGCAGGGCTTCGACGGCGGCCGGAGCGGCGGACGAGCTGGAACGCCGCCTGGGCCTGCCGGACGCCGTGGTGATCGGTCTCGGGGCGATGCTGGGTGCGGGCATCTTCGCGGCGCCGGGCCCCGCGGCCCACGCGGCGGGTTCGGCACTGCCGGCGGGACTGGCCGTCGCGGCGGTGGTGGCGTACTGCAACGCCACCTCCTCGGCGCGGCTGGCCGCCAGGTATCCGGCCTCGGGCGGTACCTACGTCTACGGACGTGAGCGGCTCGGCGCCTTCTGGGGATACCTCGCCGGACGGGCCTTCGTGGTCGGCAAGACCGCCTCCTGCGCGGCGATGGCCCTCACCCTGGGCGCATACGTGTGGCCCGCCCACGCCCACGCGGTGGCGGTCACCGGTGTGGTCGCGGTGACCGCTGTCGACTACGCGGGGGTGCGGAAGTCGGCGTGGGTGACCGGGGCGATCGTCGTGCTCGTGCTGGCCGTTCTCACCGCCGTCGTCGCGGTCGCGCTGACCTCCGGCGCCGCGAGCCCCACGCAGGTGCAGGGGGGACCCCGCGCGTCGTTCAGCGGGGTGCTGCAGGCGGGCGGACTGCTGTTCTTCGCCTTCGCCGGCTACGCGCGGATCGCCACGCTCGGGGAGGAGGTGCGCGATCCCCGTGCCGTACGCCTCGCGCTGGGCACCACCGTCGTCGTCTACGCACTCGTCGCCGCCTGTGCCCTGACCGTGCTCGGCCCGAGCCGCCTGGCCGAGGCTTCCGCGCCGCTGGTGGAGACGGTGCGGGCCGCCGGCGCCGGCCGGCTCGCGCCGGTGGTCCGGGCGGGCGCTGCGGTGACGTCCGTGTCGCCGGTGTCCGTGGCTCGCCCGGCGGCACACCAGCCGCTGTCCCTTCGAGGAGAGGGAGGGCCGGGCACCGGTCGAGCCGTTCTCCAGGAGGCGCCGCCGCGCAGAACGAGCGGAACTGCGGATCCCCGGGCGTGGCACGTGGCTGCTGACGCCGAGGGCACGCCGGACCGCCGTGCCGGCCGCCGGGAGCCCCCGACGGCAGTGGTGACCGCGGCCATACCCCAAAGTACCGGCTCAGAGGAAACGCAGAGCCTTCGAACGCTGGTGCGGGAGTAGAGCGCTGAGCACCATGGGAACTGTCATGCCCATTGCCAGGGGACCGACCGTGCCCGTGGTCCGGTTCCGGCGTACCGGAGGAGCAACCCCCATGAACTTCTCATCGGCGCTGCCTTTACGCAGCGTGCGTCCGCTCGCCCAGGGCGTGTTTCGCCTGGTGACCGGATTCCTCTTCGCCTGCCACGGAGCGGCGGCCCTGTTCGGCGTCCTGGGCGGGGCCCACGGCGGCGGCACGGTGCCCGTCCTCCAGTGGCCCGGGTGGTGGGCCGCCGCCATCCAGCTGGTCGGCGGAACCCTCGTCGCCCTCGGCCTGTTCACGCGGACGGCGGCCCTCGTCTGCTCCGGATCCATGGCCTACGCCTACTTCAGCGTCCACCAGTCGCACGCACTGCTCCCGATCGACAACGGGGGTGAGCCGGCGGTCATGTTCTGCTGGACGTTCCTCCTCATCGCCTGCCTCGGTCCCGGCGCATGGGCGGCGGAGTCCCTGCTGAGACGCAGGACGGCCGCCACGGCGGACGCCGACGGCGCGGCGCCGGTGCCCGCCTCGTAGTCCCCTCCGCCGCACCGCGGCGTGCCCGGGCCCACCACGGTGCGGCCTGCTGCGCCGCGGCGCCTTCCCTCCTCGGGTGTCCAGCACTTTGACGTCGGCTGCGGCTGGTGGACCGGGGACCGCGGCCACGCGGGCGGCCGCCGATCGCGACCGGTGGACGTGGTGTGCGCCCTGCCCGCAGGCACGCAGGACTTGCGCCGGACCGTCCTGGCGCGCCTGGACGGTCCGGCCCGGCCGCCGACGACGACGAGGAACTCATCACCCTGTGCGAACGGGCCGTCCGCACCCATGACCCGTGCATCTCCCGTGCCGCCCCCGGGGTGCCCGGCCGGCCCCCACGTTCTTGGTCGCCGTGGTGCCGGCGGACGCGGGGCCGCCGACGGGCACGCACACCCTCGGACTCGGAGAATGTTTTGCCCTGGGCAAGGCTCTGGACCGGTTCCCGCGGGAACTCGTGGTGCACGCACGGAGGTGGCGGACGTGGAACACGGCACAGGTCGGAGCGAAGCCGTCCGTTCGGCGCTGCCGGACCTCGTCGACCGCGCCGCCGCCACCGTAGGAAGCGCGCACGGCCACCGTCCATGAGCGGACGGACCGGCTCCCGTCCCAGAGCCGGGGGAGCACCGGTCCGGGGCCGACCGGCGCCGGTCACCCACCCGGGCCCCGGTGACGAATTTCCCCGGGCGACCGGGCGCAGCACAAGGAGTGACCGATGGCGGACAGTGAGCAGACCGGACCCGGTGGCCCCATCCGGGTGTTCCTCCTGGACGACCACGAGGTGGTGCGGCGGGGGGTGCGCGAACTGCTGGACGACGAACCGGACATCGAGGTGGTGGGCGAGGCCGGGACCGCGCAGCAGGCGCTGGTGCGTGTCCTCGCCCTGCGTCCGGACGTGGCGGTGCTCGACGTACGGCTGGCGGACGGCGACGGTGTGAGCGTGTGCCGGGAACTGCGATCCGCTCTGCCCGAACTCGCCTGCCTGATGCTGACGTCCTTCGACGACGAGGAGGCGCTGCTGGACTCGATCATGGCAGGTGCCTCCGGGTACGTGCTGAAGCAGATCCACGGCTCCGACCTGGTCTCCGCCGTGCGCACCGTGGCCCGCGGCCAGTCGCTGCTCGATCCGAGCGCCACCACCAGACTGATGGCCCGGCTGCGCGGCGGGCCGCAGCAGGAGGAGAAGCCGGACGCGCTGCCCGGCCTGACCGGCCGGGAGCGGGAGATCCTCACCCTGATCGGGGAGGGGCTGACCAACCGGCAGATCGGACAGCGCCTCTACCTGGCCGAGAAGACGGTCAAGAACCACATCTCCCGGCTGCTCGCCAAACTCGGCGTGGAGCGGCGCATCCAGGCCGCCGTCATCGTCACGCAGGCCCGCGACCGGCAGCGGGGTGACACCCCCTGAGCAAGGCGTCGGCTTCCGCCCCCGCCAGGGGACCGGCCGCCGGCCCGGGGCGGCAGCGGGCACCGGCGGTGCGACCCGGCACGCCGGAACGCGCCGCGGTCGCTACTGTGGAAAGGACTGAACGGCTCCCACAAGGCCGCGTGAGCCTGGGGGGTGACCGATGGGAAGCTCCGAGGAGTCCGGGCGTGCGCGGGCAGCCCGCGTGCGGCTGCCGCAGCTGAGGCTGGACGAACTGCTGGACGAACTCCAGGCGCGCCTGGACGCCGCCCGGGGCACCCGGGACCGGGTGCACAGCCTGCTGGAGGCCGTGCTCTCCGTCGGCCGGGAACTGGAGCTGACGCAGGTGCTGCACCGCATCGTCGAGGCCGCCGCGGATCTGGTCGACGCCGAGTACGCGGCCCTGGGGGTGATCGGCCCCGACGGCACCCGTCTGTCGGCGTTCCACACGGTCGGGGCCGGCGAGGAGGAGATCGCCGGGATCGGTGCCTACCCGGAGGGCCACGGCATCCTGGGTGAACTGATCCGCAACCCGCAGCCGCTGCGCCTGGCCGACCTGGGCGAGCACCCGTCCTCGTACGGCTTCCCGCCCCACCACCCCGCGATGAGCACCTTCGTCGGCGTCCCGATCCGGGTGCGCGACCAGGTGTTCGGCAACCTGTACCTGACGGAGAAGCGGGGCGGGAGCGAGTTCGACGACGAGGACGAGTCGGTGCTGTCCACGCTGGCCGTGGCGGCCGGCGTGGCGATCGACAACGCGCGCCTGTACGAGGAGTCCCGGCTGCGCGAGCGCTGGCTGCGGACGAACGCGGAGATCACCCGCAGTCTCATGTCAGGGGCCGCCCAGGCCGACGTCCTGGGGTTGATCACGGAACGGGCCCGGGAGATCACCAGCTCCGCCCTGGCGGTCATGTCCGCGCCCGTGCCGGACACGGGCACCCTCACCGTCGAACTGGCCATCGGCCGGCAGGCGGAGGCGCACCGCGGTCTGGTGCTGCCCGGCGAAGGCACCCTGACCGGCCAGGCGTTCACCACCGGTGCGCCGGTGAGCAGTCCGGACGTCGCGCACGACGAACGGGTGACGGCCGGACCGCCCCGGTTCGCCGGCCTGGGACCGGCGGTGGCGGTTCCCATCGGCTCCGGTGAGCACGTCCGGGGGGTGCTCCTGCTGGCCCGTGAGGCGGGTGCCGACGACTTCTCCGCCCAGGAGCTGGAGACGCTGAAGGGCTTCGCCGCGCAGGCCGCGCTCGCCATGGAACTGGCCGAACGCCGGCAGGACGCCGAACAGATCGCCCTGCTGGAGGACCGCGACCGCATCGCCCGGGATCTGCACGACCTGGCCATCCAGCGTCTGTTCGCCACCGGGATGACGCTGCAGAGCGCGGGACGCTTCATCAGTCACGAGGGCGCCAGGGAGCGGGTCCTGCGGGCCGTCGGCGACCTGGACGAGACCATCAAGATCATCAGGTCGACGATCTTCGGACTGCACACCCACGACGACGAAGCGGCCCCCGGACTGCGGGCCCGGGCGGTGCAGGTGATCGCGGAGGCCACGCCCGTACTGGGCTTCGCGCCCAGCGTGCGGATGGAGGGGCTGCTCGACACCCACGTCCCGCAGGAGACCGCGGACCATGTGGTCGCGGTCCTGTCCGAGGCGCTGACCAACGTCGCCCGGCACGCCCACGCGGACCGCGCCGAAGCCGTACTGGAGACCGACGGCAGGACCGTACGCCTCACCGTCGTCGACAACGGCACGGGGATTGCCCCGGGCGGCCGCCGCAGCGGCCTGGCCAACCTGGACGAGCGCGCCCGGAAACTGGGCGGCGGCCTGGACATCACCACGCCCGAAGGCGGCGGGACCGCCCTGGTGTGGCACGCCCCGGTCACCGGTACGCGGGGGCCGTCCGCGAGCTGACCCGCCGGGCCACCGCAGCGGGACGTCGCTGCCCGCGCGTGCCGGGGGCGCCGGGAACCCCGCCGTACGTCCCCCTCGGCCGGGACCTCCGGCCGTTGGTGCCTACGGCGGACCGGGGTGATGCTGGGAAGCGGACCCCATGAGGGAGGGCGCGTCCATGCATGCTCGGATAGGCGATCGGCTGCTCGTGGAAAGCCCGGTCACCGGCGTCACCCGCCGGGACGGCGAGATCGTCGGCCTGCACCACGAGGACGGCACACCTCCGTACGACGTGCGCTGGTCGGACACCGGAGAGGTCACACTGCTCTTCCCCGGCCCGGACGCGCACGTCCAGCACCTGGTACGGGAACAGGCCGCGGCGAGCGGGACCGGTTCCGTCGAGCCCGAGGCACCCGCGGCCGGGAGGCCGGGCGACTTCGGCCGCCGGGCGGCGGCGGCCCGCCGACGCCGCGGGCTCAGCCTCGAGGAGGCGGCAGGCCGGGCCCGGATGTCGCCGCAGTACCTGCGCTACCTGGAACAGCGCCCGTCCGACCCGGGCACCGCGACCGTCCTGCGCCTGGCCGAGGCGCTGGACACCACACTCGCCGCTCTGCGCGGCGACGACCAGGAGCTGCCACCGGGCCAGGGGCGGGCACTCCTGCGGCCCCGGCTGACGGACCTGTCCCCGCAGGAGTGCAGGGCGCTGCTGTCCACGCACGGAGTGGGACGCATCGCGTTCACCGGCCCCCGGGGCCCCGCCGCCTTCCCGGTCAACTACGACGTGGTGGACGACGCCCTGTTCTTCCGCACCGCGGCGGCTCCGCTACGGCCGACGCCATGGGCAACGAGGTCGCGTTCGAGGTGGACCGCATCGACGAGGCCATGAGCCGTGGCTGGAGCGTGCTCGCGGTGGGCCGCGCCGAGGCCGTGGACGACCCGGCGACGACCCGGCGGCTGGGGGAGCGGGCCGCCACCGGGCCGTGGGCCGGCGGCGCACGCACGCTCTGGGTGAGAGTGGTTCCCACCCGCCTCGCGGGCCGCCGCATGACACCGGCCGACGAGTGAGGCCGGGCGGCCACCGACCCCCGGGCCGGTGCCCCTCCCGGAACGTCCACGCGACCCCCGACTGCTGCCGTGCTGACGCCGGCCGCTGCCGCGCCCGTCCCCGACTGCTGCCGCGCCGGTCCCTGACTGCTACCGCGCCGGCCCCCGGCCGCTGCCGCGTCGGCCGTCCGCCGTGAAACCGTCAGTGGGCCGTGTCGTGGTCCTGGCGGACCACGACGACCGGACAGGCCGCGTGCTGGGCGCAACGCTGGCTGACCGACCCCAGCATCGCCCGCCTGAACGCACCACGGCCACGACTGCCGACGACGAGGACCTCCGCGCCCTGCGAGGCGCGGACGAGCACCTCGGACGGGTCGCCTTCCACGAGGTGCTCGCGCAGGCCGGCGGGGCGCTGCCCGTCCGCGAAGACGTTGCCGAGTTCTTCCGCGAACCGTTCGCGGGCCTGTTCCAGATCGAATGCGGGATCGATCGCAGGTCCGGTCCAGCCGGTGTCCGACGGCGTGTCCCAGGCGTGGACCGTCTCCACGACAGCACCGACCAGCCGCGCGTACCGCACCGCCCAGCGCAGCGCCGCGTACGACGACGGCGAACCGTCCACACCCACGACCACCCGTGGTTGAGGTCCAGAGGACTGCATGGCCACCTCACTCCCCACATCCGTGTTGCCTGCCTCCACGCTGCCGGGCGGAGCGCAGCCCTGCCAGCCGGGCGCACGGAGCCTGGACGGGACGGGCACAAGGACCGGCCAGGACACCGGCGGGGGCAGCACAGGGCCGCACCCCGTCCGGCACGGGTCCGGTGGCGCACGAGCCACGGGCTGCGGGCCGTCGCCCCGGGCACGGCACCGCGTCCCCCCCGCGCCGCGAGCGGGCCGGTCGGCCGGAACCGGGGACCTGCGGCCCCTGCCCGCCCCGTGGGCCCGCAGCGCAAGCTTGAGACGAATCACCTGCAGGAGGTGAGGTCATGCCCCGTGCCGTCCCCGTCGCCGTCGGTGGGGGCTGGGAAACGATGGACCTTCCCCTGGTCGTCGGTGTGGACGGATCCGAGTCCAGCCTCCGGGCGGTCGACTGGGCGGCCGACGAAGCCGCCCTGCGCGCGGTGCCCCTGCGGGTGGTGCACGCCTGTCTGTGGGAACGCTACGAAGGCTCCGCCCTCGCGCGGGAACTGGGCAGGCCGGAGGTGCGGGATCTGGCCGAGGACATCGTCCGGGCCGGGGTCCGCCGCGCCCGCAGCCGCCAGGCCGGCCTGGCGATCAGTATGGCCGCCCTCCCCGAGGAACCCGCGTACGCCCTGGTCAGGGAGGGCAAGAACGCTTCCGCCCTGGTCGTGGGCAGCCGCGGCCGCAGCGGTGTGGTGAACCTGCTGCTGGGGTCGGTCAGCCTGTGCGTGGCCGCGCACGCCGACTGCCCGGTGTTCGTGGTGCGCGGCGGCAACGACAACCAGGCTCGCGCGGCGGTGCACGGCCGGATCGTCGTCGGTGTCGGGGACCCGTCGTCGTCGGCGGTCTTCTTCGCCGCCCAGGAGGCGGAACGGCGGGGGGTGGTGCTGGACGCCGTGCGGGCCTGGCGGTGTCCCGCGCACGAGACGATCGACCATCCGCTGCTCGCCGGTGCGCCCGAGCGCGTGTACGAGGAACGTGCCGTCGAGGCCTTGGAGGCGGCGCTGGGCGAACTGCCCACGGAAGTGAAGGTGCGGCGCCGCACCGTGGAGGGACCTGCCCACAGGGTGCTCCTGGCGGCAGCTCACGAGGCCGACCTGCTGGTGGTGGGGGCCCGCCGCCGCCCAGGGCGCATCGGCCTGCAGCTCGGGCGGGTCACCCATGCCGTCCTGCACCACGCGCCGTGCCCCGTCGCCGTGGTGCCCGAGAAGACGTGAGGCCGCGGCAACGGCGCGAGCCGCAGCGCCGCCCGGCGGCCCGCGCCGCCACCTCGCGCCCGGCGCCCACTCTCCTCGGAGTTCTTAGGGCCGAGCGGCCCGGGGGTGGCCCCCCGACAGCCCCTGCGCTCCCGCGTCCCGCCGCAGCATGCTCGAGACGTCCGGACTCCAAGCCGGTCCGGACAGTGATGGCCGTCCGTGCCGACGGGGCCGAGGAGGAACGGACATGAAGCACGACAAGATCGGTTCCGTGATGACGGACGATGTCGTCCGGGCCGAGTACGGCACTCCGTTCAAGGAGATCGCCCGCATGCTCGACGAGCACCGGATCAGCGGCCTGCCGGTCGCGGACGAGGACGAGCACGTCATCGGTGTGGTCTCGGAGACGGACCTCATGACACGGCAGGTGCTCGAACCGGGCTCGCGCGAGCCGGGGCGCTACTTCCGGGCGCTCCTGACGATGACCGCCCGGCGCCAGGCGGTCAAGGCGAAGGCCCGCACGGCGGGGCAGCTGATGACGCAGCCGCCCGTCACCGTGCACGCCGACGAGACCATCGTGGAGGCGGCTCGGACCATGGCCGAGCGGCAGGTCGAGCGGCTGCCGGTGATCGACGACGAGGACCGGCTCGTCGGCATCGTCACCCGGCGCGACCTGCTGCGCGTGTTCCTGCGCCCCGACGCGGACATCCGTGAGGAGGTCATCCGGGAGGTGATGGTGAACACCCTGGGAGTGGCCCCGCGCAGCATCGCCGTCTCGGTGACCGAGGGCGTCGTCACCCTCGGCGGCTGCCTGGCACGCAGGAGCGACACCGAGATCGCCGTGTCGATGACCCGTCAGGTCGACGGCGTGGTCGACGTCGTGGACGGACTCACCCATCGGATCGACGACGCACACGTCCACCCCGAGGACGGCAGCAGGCAGAGCGTGCTCGACGACTGGCTGCGCGGCCCCTGAAGCGCTGCCTCGCCGTCGGCCGGTCACGGCCGAGGCCGGAACCGAGGCCCGACCGGGACTCCGCGTCCGCCCGGGGCCACCGGGATGCCGACCGGAACCTCCACGGCTGTGCGTTGCGCAGGGAGGGGGCCGCACCCGCCGCCTCCACCATTCACCGCAGCCCAGGGCGGCTGGACGCGCCGACCGGGGCTGCGGCGACGGCACCGTGCGGCCCGGCCCCTTGCGTGGCCGGCCCGCGAACCCGCCGGCCCGCGTCGCACGGCGCGGTCAGCGCGTCCCCTGCAGCGCCCGCGCGCCGGCCATGGCGAGATGGGCGGTGATCCAGTCGCGGGTCAGACCCGTGACGACGTCGAGCGCGTCCGGCTCGGCGAACAGGTCGGTGGCGTCGGGCACGACCTCGACACGGTGCTCGCAGTGCATCCAGTCCGCGGCCAGGCGGTTGCAGCCCAGCCGGCGCGTGTCCAGCGCGCCGACGACGAGGAGCGTGGGAGTGTCCACCCGGGCGAGCGCGGCGGGCCCGGCCAGTTCCGGGCGGCCGCCGACGCAGACGACGGCGCGCACGCCGCCCTCGGCGGCAGCCGCCAGGGCCGCCCCCGCACCCGTGTCCGCTGCGCAGTAGCTCACCGGCAGTCCGGTTTCCCCGCGGAGCCAGGCCGCCGCGGCGTGCAGGCGCCGTGCCAGCAGCGTGATGTCGTAGAGGTTGTGCGGCGTGCGTCCCTCTTCCCCGGTGAGCGGATCGAGCAGCAGCGTTCCGAGAGCCGCCCGGTGCAGAACACCGGCGAGGTGGTCCCGGCCCGGCTCATGGCCCGGGTCGTGGCGTGGCCCCGGGCCGTCGCCGCCGAGGCTGACGACGATCACCACGCCCCGCGCCGTCGGGGGCAGGGTGAACAGGGCGGGCATCCGTACCGTGCTCGCCGGTACCTCCACCGCCCGGCCGAGCGGCGGGCGCTTGGGCGGGAGACCGGGCTCCTCCGCGGGGACCGGCCGGGCGGCCGCGGTGAGCAGGCCGGAGATCTCCGCGTCGCCGACCGGGGCGAAGTCCTCGTACCAGCCGCCGGCGGAGCCGATGTGGTGCACCGGCTGGGGGCAGACGACCTCGTCCGCCACCGCCCGCAGATGCGTGAGGGCATCCTCCTGGGCGACCGGCACGGCCAGGACCACGCGGGCCGCGCCGCGGGCCCGTGCCACCCGGCAGGCCGCCTCGGCGGCCGCGCCCGTCGCCACCGCGTCGTGCACGACCACGGCGCCGCGCGAGGCCAGGGGGATCGGCGTACGGTCCGACCGCCAGCGGCGTACCCACCGGTCAAGCTCCGCGCGCTCGGTGCGCTCCACCGACTCCTGCCGGGTGGTGCTCAGGCCGCTCTCCCGGACGATGTCCTCGTCGACGACGCGCACACCGTGTTCGCCCAGAGCGCCGAACCCCAGTTCGGGCTGCCAGGGCACGTGCAGTTTGCGTACGACGGCCAGGTCCAGTGGAGCGCCCAGGTGGCGGGCCACTTCGGACGCCACCCGGACACCGCCGCGGGGAACGCCCAGTACCACGACCTCCGAGTCGCACAGGCGGTCCAGGTGCGGGGCCAGGCGCTGTCCCGCGTCCGCGCGGTTCACGTAACGCATGTGCCGCCTCCTGATGTCCGTGACGTCGCGGCGTCCGAGTCCACCGGGCGCCTCCCCTCGCCCGGTGCTCGTCAGCCGGTCTCGTGGTCCCACTGCGGGCCGACGGTCTCCCACTCCGTGCCCCACCGGGCGTAGCGGCGCTCGTCCAGCCGCCACCGGGCCAGGGCGGCCGTGCCGTGGACCAGACCGGTCACGGCACCGGCGGCCGCCGCGCCGAAGAGGGCGGCCTGGGTGCGCGCCTCGCCCGGAGTGACCGGCGCGCGGGTCAGGGTGCCCCGGCCGTCCTGCCAGACGGTGAACGCCGAGCCGGCGGGCAGACCGGCGGGCACCGGCGTCTGCGCCGTGCGGGCGGTGCCGTCAGGAGCGGTCCAGCGCACTTCGGCCGACGCCCGGTAGGTCTCGCTCGCGGTCGAGACGGTCGGCCGGGCGTCGGTGAGCAGAACGGCCCGGACAGCGTGCCGGTCGGCACGCTGTCCGGCGAAGTCCTGCTCCACGGCTCGCGCCGTCACGGCCCAGGCGAGGGCGCCACCGGCGACGATCAGCACCCACGCCACCAGGAGGACCCACGCCTCGACCCTGTCGTCGTGGCGCCGAAGGACACTGCGGCGCCACCGCCACAGCCGCTTTCTCGTCCTGGCGCTCATCGGCCTCCACCGCCTCTCCCCGCCCTTGCGAAGGTGCCAGAGCGGGGGAGCGGCCACATGGGCCGGTCAGGTGGCATGCAAGGGGCCTACCGGACTCGTTCCCGGGGCGGACGAAGGGCCGACCGGTCCGGTGCCGCCGGGACCCCCGCTACGGCTCCGGTCAGCGGACCGGAGCCCGCACTGCCGGGCGTACGAGCCCGAGGGGCGGCAGGACGCCCGAATGGGGCCGACCCGCCCTCGCGTCCCGCCACCCCGGGTGCGACGGTGAACGCGGAATGTCTTGCCGCTGCAGGTGGCGATCCGAGGAAGAGGTGGCGGTAGGGATGGAGCTGCCCCTGGTGGTGGGTGTGGACGGATCGGGCCCGAGCCTGACGGCGGTCGACTGGGCGGTGGACGAGGCCGCCCTGCACGGCCTGCCGCTGAGACTGGTGCACGCTTCCCGCTGGGAGCGTTACGAGGGCGCTCTCCGGGCGGGCACCGAGCGCCCTTCGGACCGGGTGACGGCTCAGAACGTGGTCGGCACGGCCACGGAACGGGCCCGGCGGCGCGGTCCGGACGTGCAAGTTTCCGGGAACGTGCTCGCCGAGGACCCGGTCGACGCCCTGCTCGGAGCGGACCGCAGCGCCTTCGCCCTGGTCACGGGTTCGCGCGGGCGCGGAGAACTGAAAGGGCTGCTCCTGGGCTCGGTCGGCCTGGCCGTGGCTGCTCGGGCGCACTGTCCGGTGGTCGTGGTCCGCGGCGACCTCGCAGGTCTGTCCGGCACCCACGGACGGATCCTGCTCGGCGCCGGTGCACCCGGGGAAGGCGGTGAGGCGGTGCGCTTCGCGTTCCGCGAGGCCGAACTGCGCGGCTGCGTCCTCGACGTCGTACGAGCCTGGCGCCGGCCCCTGACCGCAACGGACGGCTCTGTGCCGGAGGAGGAATCCGTCCACCGCGACGAGGAGCGGGCCGCCGCTCTCCTGGACGAACTGTCGCGCGAGGCGAGGGCCGGCCATCCGGCGGTCCGCGTGCGCGGGGCCACGGTCGAGGGACCGGCACACGGGGTGCTCGTGGACCGTGCGGCCGCCGCCGATCTGGTGGTCGTGGGGGCGCGGCGCACGACGGGGCACGGCGGGCTCCAACTGGGCCGGACCGCCCACGCGCTGCTGCATCACGCGCCGTGCCCGGTCGCGGTCGTGCCGCACAGGGTGTGACGGCCCGGTGGCGACGGTGACCGCCGGGACGTGGGAGTACGACGGTTACGACCCGGCCCGGGAGCGACTGCGGGAGGCGCTGTGCACCCTCGGCAACGGATGTTTCGCCACCCGCGGCGCCCTGCCGGAGTGCGACGCGGACGACGTCCACTATCCGGGCACCTATGTGGCCGGCTGCTACGACCGGCTCGTCTCCCACATCGCCGGCCGGCAGGTGGAGAACGAGGATCTGGTCAACCTCCCGAACTGGCTGCCGCTGCGCTTCCGCCCGGCCGGCGCCTCCTGGCTCACCCCGGACACGGCGCTCGTGCTGGAGCACCGGCAGGTCCTGCACCTGGACACGGGCGTGCTGGAGCGCCGGACCCGCTACGGTCTCGGCGGGGCCCGGGCGCTAACCGTGCGCCAGCAGCGGGTCGTGCACATGGGCGATCCGCACCTGGCGGCCCTGCGCACCGAGTTCACGGCTGAGGGCGGGCCGGTGGAGCTGCGGGTGGAGGCGGCGATCGACGGGGGAGTCACCAACGCCGGCGTCCCCCGCTACCGGGACCTCGACGGCCGCCACCTCACCCACGTGCACACCGGCACCGCCGGGCCCGGCACGGTGTGGCTGCGCTGCCGGACCCGCACCTCCGACATCCGCGTCGGGCTGGCCGCCCGGCTGACCGGCGAGGACGGCTCCGCCGTCTGCACCCACGGCGCCACCGTCTCCGCCCGGCACGAGCATCCGCGGGCGATCCAGCAGCTGACCCTGCGCCTGGCGCCCGGCCGCCCCGCCACCGTCGACAAGACCGCGGCCCTGCACACCTCCCGTGACCCGGCCATCAGCGATCCGCTGCGCGCCGCGATCGAGCGGGTGCTCGCCGCACCGTGCTTCGGCGAACTGCTGGCGGCCCACCGGGCCGCGTGGGGCCGGCTCTGGGGCCAGGCCGGCATCGACGTCCCCGGAGAGCCGGGCCGCATCCTGCGCCTCCACCTCTTCCACGTGCTGCAGACCCTCTCC
Organism: Streptomyces sp. NPDC006743; assembly: GCF_040703815.1. Classification (NCBI taxonomy): domain Bacteria; kingdom Bacillati; phylum Actinomycetota; class Actinomycetes; order Kitasatosporales; family Streptomycetaceae; genus Streptomyces; species Streptomyces sp. NPDC006743. Next base: position 28,143 of record NZ_JBEYJA010000038.1, read on the forward strand.
CCGCACACCGCCGACCAGGACGTGGGAGTACCGGCCCGCGGCCTGCACGGGGAGGCGTACCGCGGGCACGTCTTCTGGGACGAGTTGTTCGTCCTGCCGTTCCTGAACCTGCACCTGCCCGAGGTGTCACGCGCCCTGCTGCTGTACCGCTACCGGCGTCTGGGGCCGGCCCGCACGGCGGCGCGGGCGGTCGGCCGGCGCGGAGCGATGTACCCGTGGCAGAGCGGCAGCGACGGCCGCGAGGAGACCCAGCGGCTGCACCTCAACCCCCGGTCGGGGCGTTGGCTGCCCGACCACTCCCACCTGCAACGGCACGTCGGATCGGCCATCGCCTACAACGTGGTGCAGTACTGCGAGGCGACGGGGGACACCGGTTTCCTGCACGCTCAGGGCGCGGAGATGCTGGTGCAGATCGCCCGCTTCTGGGCGGATTCGGCACACTGGGACGCACACCTCAGCCGGCACCGCATCCGGGGGGTGGTGGGACCGGACGAGTACCACGACGCCTACCCGGACGCCGGGCGGCCCGGCCTGGACGACAACACCTACACCAACGTCACCGCCGCCTGGGTGCTCGCCCAGGCCCTGCGGATCCTGGCCTCCCTGCCCGAGCCGCGCCGCCGGGAACTGCTGGAGCGACTGGGAGTGGAGGAGGACGAGCCGGCGCGGTGGGAGGAGGTGTCCCGCACGCTGTACGTGCCCTGCCACGACGGTGTCTTCAGCCAGTTCGAGGGCTACGGCGACCTGGCCGAACTCGACTGGGCCGGCTACCGCGCACGCTACGGCGACATCCGCCGCCTGGACCGGATCCTGGAGGCCGAGGGCGACACCGTCAACCGCTACAAGGCGTCCAAACAGGCGGACGTGCTGATGCTGGGCTACCTGTTCTCGCCGGCCGAACTCCGGGAACTCCTGGGCAGGCTGGGTCACCGTCTGGAGGAGGGGGCGTGGCAGCGCTGCGTCGACTACTACCTGGCCCGCACCAGTCACGGGTCCACCCTCAGCGGGCTGGTGCACGGCTGGATCCTGGCCCGTGCCCGCCGCGCCGAGGCCTGGAGCTTCGTGCAGGAGGCCCTGCGCGGCGACATCGCCGACCTCCAGGGCGGCACCACCGGTGAGGGCGTCCACCTGGGAGCCATGGCCGGCACTCTCGACCTCGTCCAGCGGGGGCTGCCCGGTCTGGAGACCCGCGACGGTGCCATCTGGCTCGATCCCGTGCCGCTGCCGGAGCTGTCGTCCTACGGATTCCGCCTGCGCTACCGGGGGCACTGGGGCGTGCGGCTCCGCCTGGAGCACGGCCGGCTGGAGATCGCGGTACCCCCTTCCGACCGCTCCCCCATAGAAGTCCGGCTGCGGGACACGTCCGTCCGCGTCCGGCCGGGCGAGAGGCGCGGCCTTCAGCCGGGCACCGGGCCCGCCCGGCACTTCATCAGGCAGGGCCGGGAGTGACGTACGGAAGGGGCCGCCAGGTGCCGGCGCGGGACTCGACGGCCATCCGCGGACCGAGTGCGCGGGGAAGCCGACGGCGCACGGACACCACGGCCGCCGTCCCGCGCACAGACGATGTGCTTCTGGGCGGGCGACGGCCGGGGACGGTCGCCGCGGTCGTCGACGGACGGCGGCGTCCCCCTCCATGACTCATGGCGGCGGCAGGCGTGTTCGCGGGATCGGCGCCGCCGCGCCGGTCAGCTCACCGTGATCCGGTCGATGTCGGGTGCCCAGCCGGAGGCGTTGGCGAGGGTGAGTGTGTTGTCCGTGCCGCTGTCCAGGTCGAGGGCGAGGGTGACGGTGCCCGGGGTGGTCCAGCCGGCGGTGGGACTGAAGGAGACGGTCCGAGCGGTGCCGTCGCCGGCTCGGACGGTGGCCGAGCGGGCCTCCGCCGTCGCGTAGTGCAGGGTCACCTGCCGGGTGCCGCCGGTGCCGCCGTCGATGTTCCGGAAGGTGAGAGTCGCGCCGTTGCCGAGGTAGCCGACCTTGGCGCCGCCGGAGCAGCCCGCGCAGCCGGCGACCACGGCGGTGCCCGTGAGGGTGTTGCCGACGGCCTCGGCCTCGTAGGAGGCGGTGCCCGAGCCGTCGGCGCCGACGGTCATGGCGCCCAGGTCGAGCCAGCCGTCCGCGTTCTGCCCGGCGTCGGCGAACCGCAGCTTCTTGGCCTTGGAGCTGATGCTCTCCAGCGGGTTCCTGGCCTTCATGACGAGCCGGTAGCCGCCGGTGGTGACCCCGGTGAGGTCGATGTCGGCGCCGAAGTACCGGTCGTAGCCGTGGTCGAGGTAGGTGGGGTCGGAGCCCACGCCCCAGTCGGGGAAGGCACGGATCTTCTTCGGCATGACCGTGCGCAGGTCCCACGGGGTGTCCCAGGTCCTGACGACTTCGCCCGATGAGTCCTTGAGGCCGAGGCTGACCTTCCAGGGGTAGTAGAAGGGGGCCACACCGTCGTTGCCGATGCGGACGCCGACGGTGGTGGTGCCCTGTGCGGTGTCGTGGAAGTAGGCACGGTCGACGGTGAGGTCGTAGCCCATCAGCCGGACCGCCTCGCCCACCCCGGGGTCGGTGGGGGAGTAGGCGGCGCTGCCCTCGTTCATCTTCCAGGTGGTGTGCTCCAGTTCGATGCACGCCTTCATGTCGTCGACGTCACCGGAGCCGGCGGGCCAGTTGCTGAATGCCCTGGGCTGGATTTCGGGGCGGACCTCACCGCCCATGGACGCGGTGGTCCAGCGGTTCTCCACCCCTCGTTCGACGGCTCGCTGGAGCTGCGAGTACGGGGCGCCGCCCATCGACCGGGGCAGGGTGACACCGGCGAGCGGGCTGCCCTCGCGGAAGCAGAAGGAGTCGTCGTGGAAGCCGACGGACGGCAGCCCGGCAGCGGCGCCGCCCGCCGAGTCCGGGTACCGCACCTCCAGCTCGGTGCGGGGGAAGGCGTCGGTGTAGGCCCGTACGATCTCGGCGCCGTGGGCGTCGGTGGGCATGTAGTTCGGGTAGGAGTCCGCGCTGGTGTCGGTGTCGTAGGGCCAGGTGTGCCACTCGCCCCAGAGTCCGATCAGGCCCATGTGGATGAAGCCGATGCGCGGGTCGCCGTCGTAGCGGGCGCCGAACGCGGCGATGAAGTCCTTCAGTCCGTCGAGGAGATACGCGTTGTCGTAGTCGGGGCTGGTGGTCCCCCACCGGGTGTTGGTGCGGTAGTCGACGTGCCCGTCGAAGCAGTGCGGCACGGCGTCGGAGGGGTGGTTGCCCGGGTCACCGGGATACTCCATGTAGAAGCGCAACGCGGTCTGGTTGCCGTAGGAGGCACTCTCGTCGAGGGCCCGGTCCAGGACGCTCCAGTCGTAACTGCGGCAGTCCGACGGGTCGGTCATGACCTCGGACAGGCCGAAGTAGCTCCAGGTCAGTGCGTGCGGGTAGCCGGTGTTCTGGTCGGCGCCGGGCCGGTAGAAGCGGGCGAATCCCTTGAGCGGGTTGTCCAGGGGCGCGTCGGCGCGGGTGAGGACGTGGACCGGGAGGGAGGGGTCCGGGGCCGGGCCGGGCGCCGGGCGGGCGGGCACGCCCTGGGCGGCGGCCGCGGCCACGGTGGCGGCCCCGGCCGTGCCGGAGGCCCCGGCGGTGGACGGCAGGACGGCGAGGGACAGGGCGACGGCGGACGAACAGAGCGCGGACAGCAGCGATCTGCCGCGGGGGGCGAAGGTGCGCATGGTGACGGCCTCCGGAGACGGAAGGGGAATGTCGTCCCAGTGACGCTTCGTTATGCGGCAGCATTGACAAAGTTTCACTGTTGCTCATCAATATGTGTCCACGGTGCCCCACTGGCAAGAGGTGCGGCGCGAATCCCTTCGGAGGGAACCATGGGCGCGGAGACCGCAGTTGCGCCACCGCACGGGAGCGACGGACCGCCACCGCACGAGAACGCCGGACCGCCGTCGGGCCGGGCACCCCGGGCGCCGGCCCGCGGCCGCCGCCCCCATGACGACCGGAAGGCGGCGTGGCTGTTCCTGGCCCCCGTACTGGTGGGATTCGCGCTGTTCTACGCGTATCCGACGCTGCGCGGCGTGTACTACTCGCTCACCGACTACAGCCTGATCGCCGCACCGGACTTCGTCGGCGCGGACAACTACGGCCGGCTGATCGGTGACGAGCAGTTCTGGAACGCGCTGAAGGTCACCGCCTACTACGTGGTGCTCAACATCGGGTCGCAGACCGTGCTGGCACTGCTCCTGGCGACGCTCATGCACCGGCTCACCCGGTCGGTCGCGCTGCGCGCGATGCTGCTGGTGCCGTGGCTGGTGCCGAACGTCACCGTGGGCCTGCTGTGGATGTGGCTGCTCGACGCCAACCTGGGCCTGGTCAACCACGTCCTCGGCGCGCTCGGCCTCAGCACCAACGGCTTCTTCACCTCGCCGGACTGGGCGATGCCGACCGTCGCGGGCGTCAACACGTGGGCGTACACCGGCTACACGGCACTGCTGCTGTACGCCGGAATGCTCCAGGTCCCGCAGTACCTGTACGAGAGTGCCTCACTGGACGGCGCCGGGGAGTGGCGCATGTTCACCAAGGTCACCCTTCCGCTGCTGAGGCCGGTGCTGTCGCTCGTGCTGGTGGTGTCGCTCATCGGGTCCTTCCAGATCTTCGACACGATCGCGGTGACCACCAAGGGCGGCCCGGTCGGCGCCACGCAGGTCATCTACTTCTACATCTACGAACAGGCCTTCACCTACTTCCACATGGGCTACGCCTCCGCCGTCGCCGTGGTACTCGCGCTGATCCTGGGCCTGCTGACCGCCGTACAGATGCGCCTGCTGCGGGCCTCCCGCTCGGACCTGGCCTGAGAGCCGCGAACAGGAGAGGCACACCCCATGAGCCGTACTCGTACCCACACCCGCAAGAAGCTCTCACCCGGCCGGGTCGCCGCATGGGCGGTGCTCGTCGTCGCCCTGTTCCTGACCGTCTTCCCGTTCTACTGGATGGTCCGCACCGCTCTCACCCCGGCGGCCGACCTCTACACCGACTCCACCGGGATCGTCCCCCACCGTCCGACGATGGTCAACTTCCTGCGGGTGCTGGGACTCACCAGCCAGAAGGAGGCGATGGCCGCCGGAGGATCGGGCGCCCAGGTCGACTTCCTGCGCTACCTGCTCAACTCCGTCGTCTACAGCGGGCTGATCGCGGTGCTGCAGACGCTGTTCTGCGCGATGGCCGGGTACACCTTCGCCCGGCTGCGCTTCCCCGGCCGGGACCTGGTGTTCGGGGTGCTGATCGCCGCGCTGATGGTGCCGCCGATCTTCACCGTGCTGCCCAACTTCGTGCTGGTGAAGGACCTGGGCTGGCTGAACACCTTCGTCGGCATGGTCGCGCCGAGCGTGCTGATGACCCCGTTCGCGGTCTTCTTCCTGCGGCAGTTCTTCCTGTCCGTGCCCCGTGAGGTGGAGGAGGCGGCCGTCCTGGACGGGGTGGGCCCCTGGGGGCTCTTCTGGCGGGTGGTGATGCCCATGTCCCGCGGGCCGCTGCTCACCATCGGGCTCACCACCACGGTGTGGGCCTGGAAGGACTACCTGTGGCCGCTGCTGTCCGGCCGCGAGGAGCAGACCCGGGTGCTCACCGTCGCCCTCGGCGTCTTCCAGCAGCAGTCGCCCAACGCCCAGCCGGACTGGAGCGGTCTGATGGCCGGCTCCGCCCTGTCGGTACTGCCCGTCCTGGTGCTGCTGATGCTGCTCGGCCGCCGGCTGGTCGAGTCCCTCAACTTCACCGGCATGAAGTGACCGCCGCCCACCCCGCGCGTCCCGGAAAGGCCCCTTCGATGAGCCCCAGACACTCACGCGTCGGCGCGGCCCTGCTGTGCCTGACCGCCACCGCCACCCTCGTCTCCTGCGCCGGCTCCGGCACCGCGGCCGACGGGCGGACGACCCTGGACTACTGGCTGTGGGACGACCTCCAGCTGCCCGCCTACCAGGAGTGCGCGAACGCCTTCCAGCGGGCCAACCCCGGCATCACCGTGAAGATCACGCAGACCGCGTGGTCCCAGTACTGGCAGAACCTGACCACCGAACTGGTCTCCGGCCAGGCCCCCGACGTCTGGACCGACCAGAGCACCTACTATCCGACGTACGCCGCCGGCGAGCAGCTCCTCGACCTCCAGCCCTACGTCGAGCGGGACAAGGTCGACCTGTCCGTCTACCAGCCGGGCCTCACCGACATCTGGGTGAAGGACGGCAAGCGCTACGGCCTGCCGAAGGACTGGGACACCATGGCCGTCGTCTACAACACCGCCCTGCTCAAGAAGCAGGGCGTGGACACCGGCCGCCTCGACTCCCTGACCTGGAACCCCGACGACGGCGGCACCCTGGAGCAGACCATCGCCCGGGCCACCGTCGACACCCACGGCCGCAACGGCCTCGACCCCGCCTTCGACAAGAACCACGTGAAGACCTACGGCTTCCTGACCGAGTGGGCCGACGGCTCCCAGGGGCAGAACGGGTGGGGCCTGCTCGCCGCCTCCAACGGCTTCTCCTACCTCGACAAGAACCCGTGGGGCACCCACTACCGGTACGACGACCCCAAGCTCGCCGAGACCATCGCCTGGTTCAAGCGGCTCGTCGACAAAGGGTACGCACCCCGCCTGGACCAGAAGTCGAGCCTCGCCAACTCCGAACTGCTCATCGCCGGAAAGGGCGCGATGACGGTCGCGGGCTCCTTCACCGTCTCCACCTACCTCGCCCCCCGGCTGAAGGGGAAGTTCGCCTACGCCCCGCTGCCCATCGGACCGCAGGGCCGCAAGACGTCCATCAACGGCCTGTCGGACGCCATCTGGGCCGGGACCAAGCACAAGGAAGAGGCCTGGAAGTGGGTGAAGTTCCTGGCCTCCGCCGACTGCCAGGACATCGTCGCCGAGCACGGCGTCGTCTTCCCCGCGATCACAAGCTCCAGCCGCAAGGCGCTCGCCCGGCACGAGGCCAGGGGCGAGGACGTGCATGTCTTCACCGACGCCGCCGCGGCGAGGAACGGCACCTTCCTGCTGCCCGTCACCGAACGCGGCACCGAGATCGGCCCCCTCGTGCAGGACGCCATCCAGTCGGCGATCCTCGGCCGGAGCAGCCCCGAGGCCGCGCTGAGATCGGCCAACAAGAAGGTCAACGGCCTGCTCGGGTAGCCACCCCGGCACTGCCCGCCCCCACCCTCACACCAAGGAGATCCATGGCCCAGCTCGTGGAACTCGACGGGCGCACCCTCGCCGTCGAGCTCGAAGGCGACGCCCCGCCCCGGACCGTCGACGGAGGCGTGCTGCTGCCGCCCGGACGCGCCGCCGTCCTGCACGGCCTCGGTGACGCGCTGTTCTACCGGCACGGACACAACTCGTGGAGTCCGTGCGGCTGGCGCAGGCTCTCCGAGGCACCCCTGCGCATCGAGAGCGCCGAGCGCCGCCTGACCGCCGACGACACCGTGTGGGACGACCCCGCCCGCCATCACTCCTCCGCCGTCGCCGCCCTCCAGGGACCCGACGGACGCGTACTCCTGCTGGGCGCGCTCGGCCCGGACGTCCCGCGCCTGACCGCCGACCGGGACACCCTCGCCGGCTGGTACGAGCGCGATGGGGCGCCCTGGTTCCTCGCCCACGGCGAGGAGCAGGAGGTGTTCGCCGCCTACGCCCGGCACCTCGGGGAGCGGCTGGGGCACAGCCGCAAGCGCGCGGGCAACGTGTGGTGCAGCTGGTACGCGTACTACGAGAACATCACCGAGGAGCAGCTCACCAAAGACATCGCCGCCCTGCGCGGCCTGCCCTTCGACGTCGTCCAGATCGACGACGGCTGGGAGCGCGCGGTGGGCGACTGGGAGGCCAACGGCAAGTTCCCCTCCGGCATGCGGGCGCTGGCCGACCGGATCACGGACGCCGGGCTGCGGCCCGGCCTGTGGATCGCCCCGTTCATCGTGCTGCCCGGCTCCCGCACCGCGCGGGAGCGGCCCGGACTGCTGCTGCGCGACGCCGCCGGCGAGCCGGTGGTGGCCGGCCACAACTGGGGCACCGGCTACTTCGCCCTCGACCTCACCCTGCCCGCGGCCCAGCACCATCTGCGGGAGACGATCCACCGGGTCAGCCGGGAGTGGGGGTACACCTACCTCAAACTCGACTTCGTCGGCGCCGGCGCGGCACCCGGCGTCCGGTCCCAGGACACCGGGCGCGAAGCGGCCTACCGGACCGGCCTGGAGATCATCCGGGAGGCGACGGGACCGGACGCCTACCTGCTCGGCAGCGGCGCCCCGCTGCTGCCCTCCCTGGGACTGGTCGACGGCATCCGCAGCGGCCCGGACGTCGCCCCCCTGTGGGAGCACTACGCCACCCGGGACCCCTCGGACGCCCTCGCCCGCAACGCCGTCGTCAACACCCTGCACCGGCTGTGGCAGTCGCCGCTGCTGGAGGTCGACCCGGACGTCGTGTACTTCCGCAGCCGCCTCAACCTGCTGACCGAGCAGCAACAGGGCCTGCTGCGGGACCTGGCGGACATCTGCGGGTTCCGGGCGGTGTCCGACCCTCCGGGATGGCTGCGCCCCGACGAACTGGAGGCGATGACGGCCTACTTGACCACCCGCCCCGAGGTGCGCAGACTCGGCCGCTACCGGTTCGCGCTCGACGGGCGGGAGGTGGACTTCACCGCGGCCGTGACGCCGGAGTCGGAGCAGCGGTATCCGATCGCGTGACGCCGGACGCGGACACGGCGACCGCCGCCTATTAGTAAACTGCTCAGCATTATCCGGCGATGGTCACGGCAACACCTCCAGGGAGCACCAGCATGGCGACGACCGGAACGGACATGTCCCGGATGCGCGAGATGAACCAGCTGTCGATCGTGAGCGCCCTGCGCGGCAACCCGCCCTCGACGGTCACCGAACTGGCCGGCCGGGCCGGGCTGTCCCGTCCCGCCGTGGACGTCCTGGTGCAGGGCCTGGTCGCCGACGGGTGGGCGGAGGTCGAGGAGCCCCGGTCCAGCAGCGTGGTGGGGCGGCCGGCCCGCCGTTACCGGTTCCGCGCCACCGCGGGCCACGTGCTCGGCATCGACATCGGCGTGCACAAGATCCTCGTCGTCCTGAGCGACCTGGAGGGCCGGCTGGTGCGGACCGTGCGCCGCCCGGCCGATCCCGGGGCGGCGCCCAAGGCCCGGCTGGCCGCGGTCGACCGCGTCATCGACGAGGTGCTGCGCGGCGCGGGCATGGCCCCCGCCGACATCTGGGCCGTGAGCGTCGGCGTGACCGGTCCCGTCGACGGCAGCGGCAGGACCTCGCTGTCCAGCCCGCTGCCCGGCTGGAGCGAGGCCGACCCGGCCGCCCACCTCGCGGCCCGGTTCTCCTGCCCCGTGCAGGTGGAGAACGACTGCAAGCTCGCAGCCGTCGCCGAACGCTGGAGGGGCGTCGCGCAGGACGCCGACGACATCGTCTACCTCCTCGCCGGTCTGCGCACCGGCGCCGGCCTCATCCTGGACGGCACCCTGCGCCGCGGTCACGGCGGCGCCGCGGGAGAGATCGGCGCCCTCAAGGCCGTACGGTGGCTCAGCGCGCCGAACCACCTCCAGTCCTGCCCCGGGGTGCCGGCGACGGCCGCGTCGGGCGAGGCAGCGGCCTGGGTGTTCCAGGCGGCCCGGGACGGCGACCGCAACGCGCGCACGGCCGTCCGGCGCTACACCCGCGACCTCGCGGTCGGGGTCGCCGCCCTCGTACTCGCCCTGGATCCCCAGGTCGTCGTGTACGGCGGCGGGTTCTCCCGGTCCGCCGACGTCGTCCTCGACCCCCTGCGCCGCGAACTCACCAAGCACTGTCTGCGGCTGCCGGAGCTGCGCGCCTCCACCCTCGGGGACGAGAGCGTGGCCCTGGGGGCGGTGCGGCTGGCCCTGGACGAGGTCGACAGGCGGCTGCTGAGCGACGCACTGGCGGCGCCGACCGCGCCGCGCCGGTAGAAGCGGGGCCCGGGCGAGCCGGCGCCCGTACGTGTCACATGAACAGCGAAGAAGGGACACCCCAGTGAGCACCCGTGACCGGACAGCGACACCGAAGCTGCGCGTCGGCGTGGTCGGCGTCGGCCAGCGCGCGGACATGGCCACGCTGGTGAACCGTTCGGACACCGCCCGGATCGTGTCCTGCGCCGATCCGGACCCCAGGGGCCAGGCGGACGCCAGGCGCCTGTTCGGCGCCCAGGTCGCGGTGCACGACCGGTACGAGCGGATGCTCGACGACGAACTGGACGCCGTGTTCGTCCTCACCCCCGACCATCTGCACACCCGGCCCGCGCTGTTCTTCCTCGCCGCGGGCGTGGCGGTGTTCGTGGAGAAGCCGCTGACCATCACCGTCGCCGACTGCGACGCGCTGCTCCAGGCCGCGTTCCGCTCCCGCACCCGGCTCTACGTCGGTCACAACCTGCGCCACCTGCCGATGCTACGGCGGATGCGCGCCCTGATCGACGACGGCGCGATCGGCCGGGTCCGCGCGGTGTGGTGCCGTCACTTCGTCGGCCACGGCGGAGACTTCTACTTCAAGGACTGGCACGCGCAGCGCTCCCACACCACCGGCCTGCTCCTGCAGAAGGGCGCCCACGACCTCGACGCCATCCACTGGCTCGCCGGGGGCTACTCCCGCAACGTCGTCGCCCAGGGCGCCCTCGCCGTCTACGGCGACAACCCGCGCCGCGCCACGCACGAGACCGTACCGCCCGGCCGGCGCATGCCCGACTGGTTCGACCCGGACATCTGGCCGCCGTCCGCCCTGCGCGACCTCAACCCCGTCGTCGACGTCGAGGACATCAGCATGATGCTGGCCCGGCTGGACAACGGCGTGCTCGCCAGCTACCAGCAGTGCCACTTCACGCCCGACTACTGGCGCAACTACACGGTCATCGGGGACGAGGGCCGCCTGGAGAACTTCGGTGACGGCATCGACGGCGACCCGGCGCGGGTCGACGTGTGGAACCGGCGCCGCTCCGGCTACCGCGCCGACGCCGACCTCTCCGTCCCGGTCGTGGCGCCGGCCGAGGAAACGCACGGCGGCGCGGACCGGGCGCTCGTCGAGGAGTTCCTGCGCTTCGCCGCCGTCGGAGGCCCCACGGAGACCTCGCCCGTGGCCGCCCGCGAGGCGGTCGCCGCCGCGGTCGCCGCGACGACCTCGCTGCGGTCCGACGGCACACCGGTCGACGTCCCCGCACTCGACCCGGCGATCGTCCGCTATTTCGACGAGCACCAGCCCACCGAGGAGTCGGCCAGCACGGTCTGAACCGTCGGCGCACGACGCGCTCCTCGGTGCCGGCGCTCCACGAGGCTTCCGGCGCCGGCTGCGGCGGTGCGTCCCGTGACAGTCCGCAGCACCCCCCCAGGCACGGGCGTCGGGGAGGGGCAGGCGCGCAAGGGCACGGTCGACGACACCGCCGCAGGGCTTGGGCGCGGTGCCTTCCGTGGGCGATCCCGGCGCAAGGCCACTGTCGAGGAACGGCGTTTCAGTCGCGCGAGCGTCTCGGAGCTGTCGGAGGTCCCGCCAGTGTCCAGGAGGCCAGCAGGCTCAGCGCCTGGGCGGACGCCGACCGGGGTTCGGCGGTGTAGAGGAACAGAGTGGTCTCGCCGTCACCGGGAAGCGAGAGCGTTTCGTACTCCACGGTGAGTTCACCGACCAGGGGGTGCCGAAGCCGCTTGGAACCATGCGTGCGCTGGTGCACGCGGTGCTGCTGCCACCAGCGGTCGAAGTCGTCGCTCCGTTCTCTCAGCTCGGTGACCAGCGCCTGCGTGGCCTGCCGGTCCGATTCGCGGACCGCGTCCAGACGCAGGTTCTCCACCGCGGCGCGGGCCTGGACGTCCCAGTCGACGAACAGGTCGCGCGCGTCCTGATCGAGGAAGAGCCAGCGGGTGTAGTTGCGCTCTGTGGCCGGCATGGCGTCGAAGTCCGCGAACAGGGCTCTGGCCATCTGGTTGGCACCCAGGACAGCGGACTGGCGCCCCAGGATCAGGGCGGGAACAGCGGAGTCCAGACAGTCCAGCAGCCGGTGGAGCCCCGGGCGCAGACGCTGGACGGCGGGCGTGCGCGACGGGCGGCGGCTGGTGGTGATGCCGACGAGATCCTTGAGGTGGGCAAGACCTGCCTCGTCCAGTCCCAGCGCGTGCCCGACAGCTTCGACCACGGCGGGGGACGGGTTGATGGAGCGGCCCTGTTCAAGGCGGGCGTAGTAATCAGCGGACACGCCCGCCAGGCGGGCGACCTCCTCCCGCCGGAGTCCGGGCACGCGCCGGACGCGGTCGTCCGGCGGCAGCCCTGCCTGCCCGGGATCGCACTGGGCGCGGGAACGCTTGAGGAAATCCGCGAGCTCGCGGTTGACGGAGGCCATGGGAACAGTCTGTCCCGCGAAGAACGACGGCGGCCTCTCCAAGGAAGGTCTGTCAGTCCTACCTCTGCGAGGCCCAGGCCGCGCAGGGCCAGCCACGGCCCGCACGGACCACGATGCCCGGCTGGGCGCAGTGCTGCGCGGGCACGTCCGCACGGGCCCCAGTCGGTCTTCCCAGCGGCATGTTCTTCGGAGGGAAGCTGCTGGAGCAGCTGCTCGTAGGCCCCGTCCGCCGTCCACCGGCGGTGCCTTTCAGAACTCCCAGAAACCGCCTTCCACGGCCCGAACCGCTGCCCAATTCAGTGCAGTTCACGCCACCCAGGGCTTACGCTCGCGGGCATGAGCAAGTTCTGCGCCACAGTGTGTCTTCCACCCACCCCACCGGAAAAGGTTCTGCAGGCGACAGCCACCGTCATGGCGCCCTACGACCTCAACCTCGGCCCCGACAACTGGAATCCGGACGGCCACTGGGACGGGTGGACCATCTACGCCACCGTGCACAACGCCTACCTCGTACAGCCCCGGCACGACGGCGACCCCAGACTCGTCACCGCCGCAACCGTGCCGCGCGAGACGGTGCAGCTCGATGTCCTCGGGTCACTGGAGTGCTACGGCGGGCCACGGGGCCTGCTCGACTTCGACGCCATGCGGGCACGAGCGGCGAGCAAGCACGACGCCCTGCTCGCCGCCTGGGAGGAGCTGACCGCCGAGCACCCGCCGGCCCGCCCCCTGACCGACTTCGTCGCCCGTCACAGGGCGGATCCCGGCACCTACTCCGCAGCCGACGCCAGGAGGGAGCACCTGGCCCAGCCGCTGGTGCAGGACGTGGCCCGGCGGGCCCTCGCGGGAGACCCGCACTTCGACACCTCGTTCCTGCTCGGCGACCCGGTCGGATACTTCGCACAGGAACACGAGGAGGCGCGAGCGAGGGCGGTCCGGTGCGCCGTGCCGGGCTTCGCTCTGGTCACCCTCGACGGCTCGTGGACGGACGCGGACAGCGACGGCTACTGGGACCGGGCCAACCGCTATCTCGACCATCTCGACGCCGAAGCAGTCGTCATCGACCTGCTCTGTCACTGCTGACTCGTCGGACAGGGCCGATGCGCCGTCACCTCCTTCAGCCGGCCGTTTCACGCTCGGCGGCCGGTTGAAGCGGCAAGGAGAGCGCTGGGTGTCACGAACGGCGAGTCGCCCCCCACTACTCTGGCTTCGCATGACCCACTCGGAGATCGATGTCACCGCAGAGCTGGTCCGGGACCTGCTGCTCGACCAGCACCCCGACCTGGCCCATCTCCCGGTAAGGCTCGGCGCGCGAGGCTGGGACAACCAGCTGTGGCGGCTCGGCGACGACCTCGCCGTACGGATGCCCTACGCGACGCAGGACGCGGACGATCTGCTGCGCAAGGAGCACGCCTGGGTGCCCGGTCTCGCCCCCCGCCTCCCGTTGCCGGTCTCCGTGCCGCAGCGTCTCGGTGAGCCGTCCGCGCGGTTTCCGCGGCCCTGGATCGTCACCACCTGGGTGCCGGGTGATGCGGCCGATCGCGCGCCTGCCACCCGCGCCGCGGAGGCGGCCGACGCCTTGGCCGCCTTCTTGACGGCTCTTCACCGGCCCGCGCCCGCCGGGGCGCCCGTCGGCCGGTGGCGTGGGGGACCGCTGGCCGACCATGCCGACGGCTTCGCCAAGGGGTTGGCCTCGGCCACCGAGCTGCGGCTGATCCCCGACCCGGACGCCGTCCGCGCCATCTGGGAGGACGCCCTCGCGGCACCCGCCTGGACGGGCCCGGCACTGTGGCTCCACGGCGACCTGCATCCGGCCAACGTTCTCACCGCGGCCGGCACCTTCTGCGGGGTGATCGACTTCGGCGACCTCTGCGCGGGCGATCCGGCCTGGGACCTCGCCGCCGCGTGGCTCCTGCTGCCGGACGGCGCCGCCGACCGCTTCCACGGGGCCTACCGGCCGACCCCGGACACCGCGACCCTGCGCCGCGCCCGCGGCTGCGCTGTACTGAAGGCACTCGCCTGCATCCACATCGGGGACGCAGGCGTCCACGGCCGCCCCGGTGGCAAGCCCACCTGGGGCCCACCCGGCCGGGCCGCGCTTCGCCGTCTCGTCGCGACGGCCGGCCTTCGCGCGCAGTAGACGGCCCCGCACTTCGGGCAAGCCGGACGCCCGAGCGAGGTAGCACCGGAGTCCGGCGCCAAAGGTTGTTCCGTAACTGCCGGCCGTAGTCGCTGAGCGAAGTTCGAAACTCGGTGGCCGCCGTACTCGAGCCGTCGCTACCGTCGGGCTTCCGGCGACCGCATCGGCGGTTGCCTCGTCAAGAGGGCGATGTCCGTGAGCAGCCAGCAGGCGACAACGACCCTGTGGCGTCCCACCGGCCCCAAGGAGCTGGAGCTGGTGCGGGAACTGGACTGGCGTGCCTGGCCGCCCCGGCTCCCCGAGCAGCCGATCTTCTACCCGGTGCTCAACGAGGACTATGCCGTCAAGATCGCGCGAGACTGGAACGTCAAGCATAACGGCGCGGGCTTCGTCACCCGGTTCGAAGTCGAGTCCGACTTCCTGCGCAGGTATCCGGTGCAGCAGGCAGGCGGACAGACGATCCTGGAGGTGTGGGTACCGGCCGAGGAGCTTGACGAGTTCAACGCCCACATCGTCGGCAAGATCCGGTTGGTTCACGAGTTCCACTGAGCTGCGCAGGCTCCGTGGCGGACCGACCGGATGCGGTGATCCCGCCGTGGCTGGTGTGATCACGGCGTCGGAGCCGTCCTGGGTAGGCCCGTTCACGGACTGACCCAGGTCAGTTTCGGCAAACTGATCACCGCGCCGCGGGCGTGCGTGCCGGGCGTCGCGAGCCGGGCGCCCCTTTTGTTCGCAGCTCTCAGGAGAGACGGCTGGCAAGGAATGCGGCTACGGGCGGACGTGGAGCTCCGGTCGCGTTCAGCGCGATCGCTGCCCGGTGAAGAGGCGGTACAGCAGGAGCACGATCACAGAGCCGACGATCGCGGCGATCCACGTCGAGAGGTGGAAGAAGCCGTTGATGGAATGCACGCCGAAGATCACCTTGCCGAGCCAGCCGCCGAGCAGACCGCCGACGATGCCGATGAGCATCGTGACGAGGCAGCCGCCCGGGTCCTTGCCGGGCGTGAGTGCCTTGGCGATGGCGCCCGCGAGGAGGCCGATGAGAATCCAGGCGATGATGCCCACGATGTGCGTCCTTTGCTGTAGATGTGCTGTAGGTGTGTTGTGGGGGGCCGACGGGGCCCGCCGGGGCTGTCCGCCGGTTGCTCCGTGCGGACGGCCGGCGACATACGCATATCCGTTCGGGCTCACTCCACACACGGCCCAAGGTCCCGATCCCTCCGACTGGCCCACCCGGCACCCGACCCCGTATGCCGTCAACCAACTGCCGCCGCGTCCACACCCGCGGCAGCCCCGGCTTGATACCTCTGGGCGACGGAGGCTCCAGCCGGCCCCCTGGTCGTTCGTCAGGTGCCCAGGTCACACCGAACGTGATCATCAACGAACAAGATCCACTTTCCCGACGGGCCCGAGGGGATCGCCCGTCAGTCGACGTCGCTCATCCGGGACACCTCGGTCGCCGGTGCCCGCGTCACCGTAAGGCGTCCCCGTCGACGCCCCAGCACGCGCTCGACGACCACGGCGGAGAGGCAGAGAAGGGCCGCGAGCACGGAGAAGACGGGGAAGATCGCGGTGTCGCTCCAGACGGTCGCGCCGACCCCCACGAGGAGCGTGGGCGTGATGAGCGCGCCGTACGCGAGCAGGTAGAACATCGACATGACGGCTCCGCGCCGTTCGGCGGGAATGTGGGTGGTCAGGTGGCGCAGGGAGCCGCCGAAGGCGAGTCCGTAGGCGCTGCCCTGGAGGGCGACGGTGACGATGACGACGGCGGCGTTGCCGGTCGCGAAGCCGCCCACGCCGGCGAGCATGAGCACGGCGAGCGCCGTGTCACCGACGAGCGCGACCGTGCGGGCCGGGTAGCGGGCACTGGCTATCTGGGCGAACGCGGCGCAGAGAGTCACTGCCGCGATGACGACGCCGCCGAAGAACGGCCCGTCGACGTGCGCGGCGTGGGCGGCGATCGATGGCTCCAGCGAGAAGCAGACCCCGAGCACGGCCCAGGCGGCACCGGCACCGATCACGGCGAAGACGAAGCGCCCGCGGATCTCCCTGGGCACCTGCGGACGCGGAATCCCGAGGGGCGTGGCACCGGCGGAGGGATGCGGTTCACGCATCACCAGGAGGAGAACGAGCAGGACGAGGGCGATGAGCGCGTCGGCGAGGTAGGGCAGAAGCAGGGGGTGGAAGCCGGTCTGGGCGAGGCCTGCGGTGCCGAGCGCGGCAACGGCGATGCCGACGTTGAACGCGATGGCGGTGAGTGTCCCGCTCCGCGCCGCCCGTTCCGGGCTCACGTCCAGCAGGGCCGCTCCGCCGACCACCACGACCGCGCCGATTCCCAGGCCGTTGAGGATCCGCGCCACGACGAGATGGCCGGGCCCCGCGGCGAAGACGAAGACGGCCAGCCCGGCGAGCAGCAGCAGGACGGCGACGATGAGTACGGGCCGACGGCCGTACCGGTCGGACAGGGCCCCGGAGACGAGGATCGCGACGACCGCCACGGCCCCGTACGCGGCGAAGATGACGGTGGTCAGAACGGGCGGGTAGTCCCACTTCTCGGCGTACAGGGAGTAGAGCGGCGAGGGGATGGCGGAGGTCGCCTGCCCCAGCATGAGCAGGGCGAGGAGGGCCGCGTAGCTCCATGACTGGGGACGACGGTCCGGGGAGAGTGCCTTCACGAGGACTCCTGCAAGTATGATGTGGATCGTACTTCGAGGACAGTAGGGAGAAGTACGACGCACGTCAAACTTGTGGAGTTGTCCGATGCCGTCCTGGGAGACCCCGACCGACCAGTTGCCGCCTGTCGCCTCCGTCCAGAAACTGCTGCGTGCGCTCGCGGACCCCGTACGCCTGGAGATGGTCCGCCGCCTGGCGGCACACCCCGCTGCGGAAGCCCCTTGCTCGGACCTCTACGAGGGCCTGAACAAATCCACCGCCACCCACCACTTCAAGGTTCTGGTCGAGGCAGGCGTCCTGCATCCGGTCATGGTCGGCCCTTCCCGTGGCCACCGCCTCCGCCGCACCACCCTCCAGGAAGCGGCACCGGGCCTGCTGGACGCGTTGATGGCGGCCATGGCGCGAGAGGGCTGACGGTCTCCGGACCTGGCGCGGCAGCACGGCGGGTGCCGACGGTGACCGAGCATGTGAGTGAGCCGGCGGCCTCACCAGGTACGACGCCACGGAGATCCGCTACCGGCCGTTGCATCGGACGGGCCTTTCACCGCCTCGCCGTGCAGGCGCCGGGGCGTGCGCGCACTGCCGCGTGGCAGTCCATGCAGGCCGGCCCACCGGCCGGTTGGGGTGGACAGGACGGTCGTGGAGACAGCGTGCGCAGCGGCCCGTGGGACGGGGACAGCACGGCTCCCGCGGAACGGCTCACCCGCCACCCTGCGCGCGCAGGTCCGGAGCCGACCGCAGGAGGCGCAGGCGACCGGCGGAGCGTGACAGCAGCGGGAGCACAGATGGGGTTTGCCGTCCTCACCTCGCCGGTTGACCGTGCGCACTTCTCCGCGGACAGCCTTTGCGGTGTCCGGGGGCACGAGACGAAAGACCTGCTCACGTGACGGATACGCGCGAACAGCCCAGCTGCTCCGCTGACCGTTCGAGAGGACGGAGCCGTAGTTCCCGAACAAGGCGCGGGTGCTCACCGTGCTCCGGACCAGGCGCGAGCATCTGGTGATCTCGTGGGGGAACCAGCGCAGCCGCTACGAGGTGCAGGGGGTGAGCTCCGCCAGGCTGGTCCTTGTCCCGATGACGACGTCGGGATGCGAGAGGTGCGGACGACCAAGCCGCGACCGGATCGGACACGCTTCAGTCCGCTGTCCCCTCCGGACCCGAGGCGCCCACGTCCGCGCCGCGGTCCGGCCGGGGACACGGACGGATTTCGCGGACGGTTGCGCAGTAGGCGCTGACCAGGATCAGGGCACAGCCGACCAATTGCAGCAGGGTGGGCCGCTCCCTCAGTACGACCGCGCCGAGCGCGACCGCTCCCACCGGAGTCAGCAGCAGGAGGACCGCGCCGACGTGGCTGCTCAGCATCGGTGAGGTCGAGGCGACCAGCAGCCACCCCACCACCTGGCTGGAGACGGCCACCGCCAGCAGCCAGCCCATGACCTTCCAGCCCGGTGTGAGGTCCAGCCCGTAGGCGAACCGGCCGGCGAGCAGCGACACGATTGCGGCGCAGGCGATCACCAGGACGTAGCGCTGCCGGACGAACCCGCTGTGGCCGCCGCGCCGCAGCAGGAACAGGAACACCGAATAGCAAACGGCCGCCAGCACCGCGTGCAGTGTGCCCGCCCGCGGATCACTGCCGGACGCGCCGCCCTCGACCACCCCGCCGGTCAGGACGACGCCCAAGAGGATCACCGGCACCCAGAGAAGGAAGGAACGCGGCACCGACTCCCGGTCGATCGCCCAGGCCAGCAAAGGGACCAGCACCACCTGCACGTTGACCAGCACGGTGGACAGGCCCGCGCCGACCTCGGCGATCGCCTGGGTCCACAGCAGCATGTCCCAGGCGAACGCGGCACCCGCGAGCAGCGCGAGGCCGTACTGCCCGCGGGACGGCGGCCCCTGCCGGCGACGCTCCGGCACTGCCAGCACCACCAGCGCGGGCAGAGCGAGAACACACCGGTAGAACGACGCCGTCCCGGGGTCGGTCCGGGCCAGTCCCAGCAGCACCGCGGAAGCGGACACGCACAGGGCACCGACCGCCATCCCCCAGGCAGGGTGGCGCAGCAGCCGGGATTCCTGCCGGGCGGTCCGGGACACCACAGGGCTCCTACGCCGGTTGGCGGGGGTCGCTGAGATGGCGCCGCGTCTGGTCGGTCGGGACATCACAGACCTCCTCGCTGCTCCTCTGCCCCGGTGCCCTGGGCAGATCAGCGGGCCCCTCCCGCGGCTGGGGCCGGACGCCGTCGTCGGCCTGTACGGATCGGCCGCTTCCTGTCGTCCGTGTGTCCTGCGGGAGTTGTGCCCGGCGTGAGGCTACCCGGCCGGCCCGCTGTGGCCGGGCACGTCGGCACGGCGTTCCCCCGATTCGCCCCGCTCACTCGTTCGCTCCGCAGGCCCACTGCCGCCTCGCGGGTGCGCCACAGCGGTTACTCGATGTCATTCTCTCCGGCTGCGAGCCGCCGCTTCCTGATCTTGTTCAGGCATCGGTTGATTTCTCGGCGCCCTTGCCTGGGACGGGCTGCGGCGGAACCTGCTGATGTCCGTCGAGGAGCGGAAACAGCCGGGTGACCGCGGCTACGGCCACAGCGCCGGGCGGGCGTGTGGCGGGGTGGTCCTTCTGGTTGCGACAGCCGTCGAGGAGGCGACGGATGGAAGTAGCCAGTTCGGCTGTTTCGGCCGGAGTGAGGTGGAGCACGGTGCTGAAGGACTCGTCCTGCTGCCACTCGGCCGGCGCCTGGTCCCGGTGGGTCAGCCAGTGCCGGGGAGTGCCACCATTCGGACATGCAGGGGTGGCCGCGCCGGATCTGGCCGACGCGGCCGTCGACGCCGGCCGCGAGCACCTCTTCCCGTCCCATTGCACCGCGGACTTCCCTCTTCACCGCATCCTCCGGAACCCGCCGTCGCCGCCCCGCCCCGCTCAGCTCGGCTCGGCCGTGGTCTGCTCCGGACGAGTGCGGCCCCGGCCCGGGCGGTCACCCGCAGGTGGCGCCGGGGGAGTAGGGGTCGGAAGGGGCGATGCTGGCGGCGCCGAGGTCCATGTCGAGCGCTCGCCGGGTCGCGGGGTCCCACAGCCAGGTGCGGTCCCCGTCGGGGCCGAAGGTCAGCACCGGGTGTGTCAGGGGCACGGTGCCGCCGTACGCGGCACCGGGAAGGCCGCGCTCGGGGTGGGCGACGCGGGTGAGGGGGTGCACGCACACCACGGCCGGGTGCAGGCCGTGGAAGGCGGCGGGCTGCCGGCCGTGCGCTGCCGCCACCTGGGCGTGCGCCGCGTCCTGGGTATAGGCGTCGGTGACGAACGGGAGGAGCACCGTGACCACTCCGAGGCACAGTCCAAGCCCCGCGCCGAACGCCGCGTTGGCGGCCTCCGTGCCCGTGGTGTCGGCGTGCGCCCAGCGGTTCCAGCCGTAGGCGGCCACGCCGAACACCGTGCAGTACAGGACGCCCAGGAGGGGCAGCGCCCCCGCCAGCAAGCGTTCCGTCGTGCCGGTGTGCACCGAGTCCGGGGGGATGCCGAAGGCGCGGACGTACCGCTCGTGGACGAGCGTGCCGAGCCAGGCGACCAGCGGCAGCAGAAGCGGCGCGGCCAGCGGTACGGCCCAGGCCGCGGCCCTGCGGGTGGGCAGGTCCCGCAGGGCGTGGCGCACACCCGAGGCGAGGAAGGCCAGGCCGAACACCACGGTGACGAACCCGCCGGTGAACTGCCAGGCGCCGTGGGCCGTCAGGGCGAGCACGGCCGCTGCCAGGGCCACCGCGTTCCCGGTGTTCACCAGGATCAGGTTGGCCTTGACGTCGAGGGACGTCTCCAGCACCTCCACATCCGCGTCGGCGCCGAGGGCGGCCCCGGCCAGGGCCCTGGCCCGCAGGTCCGCCAGGGCTTCCGTGCGACCGCGCGGCTCGGCAGTCCGGATCACCCGGTGAACCCGTGGGGTGCCCGGCGCGGCCCGCACCCGCCAGGCGGTGTACTGCTCGGGCTCGTGCTCCAGGAGCACCGCGTCGCGCGCCCACATCCTCAGTGACGCCGCCACGGCGAGGTGGTCGATCGCGCTCAGCGCGCGCTCGACCGCGCCGTCCCGCGCACCGGCCAGCCGCACCTCGACCAGCCGAGCCACACGGTCCGGCGGACAGCCGGCCCGCTCGTGCTCCGCGGCCGGACGTACCGGCCAGCCCCGGCCGGTGAACAACTCCTCCGCCAGGGCTGTCTCGTTGGGGTCGTCGGCGATCTCGGCCAGGACGAGGACGCGCCGGTCGAAGGGCAGGCCGGCACCCGCTGCGACCCCTTCCACCGCGGTCGAGCCGCTGCCGGGGCGGGCAGCGCGATGGGCGGAGTTTCGGAAGTCGGCCCCGTTCCCGGAATCCGTCGAGGACTGCATACCGCGTCACCTTGGCCGAACGGCCCGGCCGGGGCAAGTGCTTCCCCGCCCCCGCCTTCCCCACCCGTCCCACCATGGCGCCGGGGGAGCGGGGCCGGCCGGGCGCGGCGTGGCCGGGGGAGGTGCGGGCGGGTACCGTGCCGCGCGGCGACCGAGCACCATGTTCCCTACTGCCGTGACCTGTCGGCGTGGGCGGCGCGGTACTCGCTGGGCGCCATGCCGGTGGCGGCGCGGAAGGCACGGGTGAAGTCGGAAGGCCGGCAATGGCCCCAGCGTGCGGCGATGGTGGCGAGGGGGACGGTCTGCTGGGCGGGGTCGGCCAGGTCCCGCCGGCAGCGACGGCAGCCGGGCGCAGCCGTTCGTCTCGCCGCCTGTGACGACACAGGCGTGGGGACGGCCCTGGCGGTCGCGAACCACGTGAAACTGGCTGGTCGGAGCGCTTTTGAACCGACCGGGGCCGGGCGTGGGCCGCCTGTTTTCGGGCCCCGGTCGCATGTGGTGTGCTCGGACGGTCCTGGAGTCGACCGGCCCTCAGCCCATCGGTGCCACCCGCCGTGTCCGTCTTCGCCCGCCCGGGCCGCAGCGAATCGGCCTGACGGGACAGCGCACGGCCGAGAGGGACTGGAGTCCGAAGCACGTACGACGGCAGTCCCGGGACCCCGTGTGGAGTTGACCGAGCACCTCCACTCGGGGCCCCGGGCGCCGCGCGTCTGTTCAGGACGGGACGCGCACGGCCGGTCCCGTCAGCGCACGGAAAGCCGTACCAGCCGCGCCGCCCGGTGTCCGTCGCCGCCCTCCACCCGCACCGCGACGTAGCGGGCCGTCGCACGGACGCCCAGCGCGCGGGTGCGGCCGCGCCCCGAGACGCGCCCCCAGTCCTGGTAGCCGATGCCGTCGGTACTGCCCTCGACTCGCAGGCCGGGAATGTCACCGCCGGTCCACTCGGCCTCGATCTCCCGCACCGGGAGCTCCGCGCCGAGGTCCACGACGAGGCGGCCGTCCTTGCCCGGCCGCCACGAACTGCCCGGATCCCCGTCGACCGCCGCGGACGGTTCCGACATGCCCGCGGGCAGCGGGCTGGTGGGAAAGACCGTGCGACCCAGCGCCAGATCGTTCACCGGGTACGCCGTCGCCCCGCGCAGCCGCACCACGGCCGGCCGCCCGCCGGAGCGCACCGAGACCACCGCGGTCCGGCCCTGTGCGCGCACCCGCACCCGGCAGGAGGCCCCCGAGAGCCGCAGCGTGGCGCCGTCCTCGACACTCACCCGCAGCCCGGCAGGCAGCGCACGGCCCGAGACCGGGGCGAGCGTGAACCGCGGCGCCAGCAGCAGCGCCCGTGCCGCAGGCAACTCGCTCTCGTGGACGATCCCGTCCCGGGTCACCGTCTGCGTCCCCGCGAAGACGTACCGCTCCGCGCCGTCCTGCGGCACCGAGACACGGGTGCGGACCTCCTCGCCGGACAGGTTGAAGAGACTCAGGTGCTCCTCCACGTACGCGGCCCGCACCCGCGGGTGCTCGGCCGACGGCGCCTTCCGCGCCGCCAGCGCCCGCAACCGGTCCGGCGAGGCAGCGGGATACCCCTCGATCACGACCGGGGCGGCGGGGCCGTCACTGAGGACGAGCGCGTCGTCGTAGACGGAGACGGGGTGGTCCCGGTCCGCGCCGCGCACCACGAGACCGGCGCGGCCATCCACGTCGAGCCAGCCGCCGTGGCTGCGGGCCCGCGCCGTGGGATAGACGGCGAGATCCTCCCACCGCTCCCCATCCGCCGAGCCCTGAACGCGGTAGCCGCGCCCGGCAGCGGCCTCCCAGCGCAGCGTCACCTCCCCGACCTCCCGCGCGGCGCCGAGGTCGACCGCCAGCCAGCTGTCAGCGCGCTTGCGCTCCGCGGTGGCCACCGCCCAGCGGCTCGCCCCGTCACCGTCCACCGCCAGCTCCGGGCCCATGCCCGGGGCCGCCGAGGAGGCCGTCGCCGCGCCGCCGCGCGCGAGATCCTCGCCGCCTGCCTCCGCGCGCACCTCGAAGGCGAACAGCGAGTAGCCGTACGCCGGATCGGGCCGCACCCCCTGCAGGCGCAGATGACGCACGGCGGTGCGCGGCACGTCGAGCGTGTCGACGCGACCACCGGCCGCCGGGGCGCTCGCCCCGTCCTGCGCCGCCACCCGCACCGAGCCCTCCGCGAAGCGGAAGGCGCGGGATCCGCCGAGGCCGGGCATTCCCGGCATCGTCAGGTTGTACACCTCCAAGTGCCCCTCGCCCGCCGCCGTACCGCTGCTCGCGTAGACGACGGCGCCGGACCCCAGCGTCGTGAACCCGGCCCAGCCGGTGTCGAGTCGCAGCAGCGTCGCGCTGCCGTCGAAGCCGTCGCGGACCGCGGTCCAGGTCTCCACCGCGCGGCCCGAGACCGTGCCCGCCGTCGAGGGCAGGAACATCGGGGTGCCGCCGCTCAGCTTGAACAGCCAGTCGTCGTGCGCCGGCTGCCAGGCGAACTTCACGAAGCCCGGCTTGCTGACCGCCGCCGCCCAGGCCGCGGGGGACTGGTGCGAGACCAGCCCGGGCCCGGTACCGAAATCCGTCACCCCGGCCGCCCGCGCGAAGAACTCCTCGCGTGAGAGGGGCTCCACGGGGGTGTGCGCCGTCCACACGTGCAGCAGGTAGCTCAGGGCGATCTCGGCGCGCGCCTCGGGCTCGTACTTCGGCTCGCCGGAGAACTTCGCGAGCCGGTAGCGCGGCGCGTACTGCTGGTACGCCTCCAGGCGGGCGGCGAGTTCGGTCTCGGCGCGGGCCGCGGCACGGTCCCCCACCACCCGTGCGAGGAAGGCCAGCGGGATGACGTCGCGCCCGTACAGGTGCTCGCGGTCGTTGACCATCGGCATCAACGGCTCGCCCGCGTCGCTCATGACGCCGAGCAGGGTCTGCCACAGCGGGGCGGCGTTGGGCTGCTTCGTCAGCACCTCCGGCAGCGGAGTGCCCGCGGCGAGGAAGTGCGAGGAGTTGCGGCCCGAGGTGCGCCACAACTCCTCTTGGTAGTGCGGGCCGAAGGAGCCGTGGTTCTCGACGATGAACGTGTCGTAGAGGTTGCGCGCGGTGTTGCGGGAGACCGGCACCCCGTCCACCAGCGCGGGGTTGGCGAGGTCGGCGGGCGGCAGCCCGGCCTCGTTGCGCGACCAGGTACCGAAGCGCTCCCTCCACGCGGTGTGCCGGGCATCGTCGCCGGCCCAGGCCAGCGCGGGGGCGAGGGACTGTGCGTAGACGCCCATCTCCTCCAGCTTGGTGTCGCCCTCGAAGCCGCCGGTCAGCCCGTGCGGGGTCCAGGAGCCCGAGGCCGGGTCGTTGCCGGTGCCGAGACCGTCGGTGTAGGCCGCCTGGCCGCGCACGAGCGCGTCGACGTGGCCGCGGGTCGTCGCGTCCAGCTCGGACCACAGAAGCTTCGCGGCCATGACGAAGTACGACTGGAAGGTGGTGTCGAAGAAGAGCGTGCGGCCCCACTGGGCGCCGCCGGTGAGCCGGTTGGAGGCGGCGAAGTGTCGGATGGTGGCGAGGGTGCGTGTCCGCAGGGTGTCGCGGTCGATGCCGGTCAGGTCGCTGTCGTAGCTGCCGTGGGTGAGCAGCACGGCGTTGCCGAGGACGACGGCGAAGCCGAAGTCCTTGTCCGTGTAGTAGCCCCGGGTCGCGTCCCACTGGGTCTCGGACCAGCGGGTGTGCTGAGCGAGGACGCGCAGGTAGGTGGCGGCGATGCCGTCGGAGGCCGTGGCCGTCCCGGTGACGGGCGCGTCAGCCGCCGCCTGTGCCACCCCGGCGCCGACAGGTAGGGAAGTCAACACGCCGGTAGCAGCCAGGAGTTGGAGGAAACGTCGGCGGCCGACCTGGGCGGGGTGATGCGACACGGCGAGGCCTTCCGTTGGACAACGTTGTCAAGGCAGCATTTTCGACAGTCGTCCGGGCGGGAGTCAACGGGTACGGCGCAGTACGTAGCAAGGCTTTTCCGGCGTGAGTCCGCCCGGAGAGCCCTTGCTTCCGCCTCTGCCCTTGGACCGGCCGTCAACGGTCGACGACTGCCGAGCGCCGGCCGCCCTCGTCGGACACGAGCGAATGGACGTAGGACGGCTGGCGCAAAAGGCGTTGACCTGCGGCGGGAGGCATTGACCAGCGGCTGGGCCGGTACGCATCGCCGCGACAGCGCGCTGCCCGGTGCCTCAGCGCGTCCCTGTCCTTTCTTGGCGACCTCCTCCGTGGTGGAGCCGCGTGGAGGGCGAGGACGCGGGAGCGGTGGGGGGTTGGGGGGAGCCGGGCGGTTTGCCGGGGCGGTGGGTCCGGAGTGAGGGCCGCACGCACCGCAGGGAGCACGAGCCGCCGCACCGCCGCACCAGTCGCCCGGCACCCGGCCCGCACCGGGGCCGAGCCCGAGATGGCACCGACGATGTCGCGGATCTGCGGTACATCGTAGGTCCGCGCGGTGCCGGTTGGTCGTCCCCGCTCCGGGGACGGCGCTACGACGGGGCGTGAGCGGCTCCGTCGTGGCCGGGGCGCCGGTGGTTCAGCCCTGCTTGGGCGCGGTGATCGGCACCAGACGCAGGGTGAAGGAGTGACCGGCCGGATCGGCGTATCCGCGTTCCTCGTACGGCCCTGCCGGGTCCTTCGTGTCGATCGGCCGGCCTCCGAGCCCCACCACCCGCCGTTCGGCCTCGTCCATGTCCTCCACCAGGAAGACGAGATGGGCCTGGAGGGAGTTCTCCGGGCGCGGCCAGCTGGGCGCGGTGGCATTCACATCACGGCGGAAGGCCAGCCGAATGCCATCGGCGCCACGGATCTCCACGAGGTTGGCGGAGGCACCCGTCTGCTCGCCTCCCAGCAACTCCCTGTAGAACAAGGAGAGTTTCTCGGGCTCGGCGCAGTCGAGGACCACGACGCCCGCCTTCACCAAAGTCATGCTTCCTCCCGGGGACGGCCTGTCTCTGCGGATATCCCCAGTCGCCGGATTCAGTCCGCTGCGGTGAGTCTCCGCAAGGATCGCGCTGGGCGGATCCGTGGCGTTCCGCTGTGCGGGCGCCCGCCCGGTCTTTCACCGGTCAACGACCAGCATCTGGCCGTCCAGGCCAGGACACCGGCCGCCCCGTGGCCGGTCGCCCGCGCCGAGAAGGCTGCCGCCGCGGGCTCGGATGCGCTGGACGCGCAGGCCTGCCTCTTGAGAAACCGGGCTCTCACGTCCTGAGCACCGAAAACACAGAAGGAACTCGATGGCAGCACCGTCTGGAAATGTGCGAGTCTCCTTCTCCCTGATGTCGATCGAGAAGAATGCGATGACCCACGACGACGCTCTCGGGCAACTCACCCACTTCGCTCGCGCGAGGGCATTCGGCAGGCACGTCGGGACCGACCGGCTCATCCAGGCTGGGCTGGATGCCCTGATCGCCGGGGTCGAGAGTCCTTCCCTCGCCATGCTGGCCGGCCTCCTCCGGAACGAAGAGCCCGAGGCCCCGCAACTCTTCGACCAGGTGCTCGACGAGCTGGGCCTGCGCTTCCAGCCGCCCGCTGACCCTCGGGCCGCGAAGTGGGCTCTGGCCTACTGGGTCGCCGGTCAGATCGCCGACGGATCCCTGGATCCCGCCGTCGGCACCCGTCACATCTGGGCGGACATTGCCTATGACCTCGGCTACCCCACAGAGCTGGAACCTCTCGTCCACTGCGCGCTTGACCTGGACGGCTGGGAGGAGGCCTGGGGAGTCTCCATCGAGGAACTCAACAGGAAGGCGGTTGAGGCCGCGAAGCAGTTCCTCAGTATGAGGCCGGCAGAGGCAGGGGCCTGATCGCCAGCTCAATCCCGCAACCGGAGTTGGTCACCCGCGAGGTGATCCGCTCACTCGGCGTGGCTGCACCACATAGCTGAGTCAGGACCGAGTCTTGGTTCTGGTCCAGCTTCTGTGACGAGTTGACGCAGAGTGTTGTCGACCGCAGGTGATGGGGCGCGAGGAGAGTTCTGCAGGCGTACGTTCTGGTCGGCGGGCACGGCTGGTCGGCGGGCACGGCGCTCTGTCCGGCGTGCGATGGTGCCCGCCGCAGGCCGGTGACCGCCCGCTGGTGAGCTACGAGGCCGGCGGGCGCGACCTGCGCTGGACAGAGACGTACGAGGTTCAGGACGGTGTCGGGGCCGGGCGCTGCGCCTTGTCGGCCGCACCGCTCCGGAAACCTCCGTGGCCGGACGGATCGTCGGCCCCTCGGATGTGTACTGCGGCGACCGACCGCTTCGACACCCTCCGGGTGCAGGTCAGCCCGGACCTCCTCGCCGTCCTCCGCGGCGGCTAGGCCCTCGCCAGGGCCGCCATGCCATGCCCTGACCTGCCAGCTGCCCGGACACGGCCGAGCCGCGCGGTGACCACGGCGGCAGAAGCGCACGGCGACATCGGACGGGCCGTGATCCAAGAGCGCGAGTGCACCCCGGCGGAAGCCGATGACGTGCTCGCCCAAGTGGTGACCCGGGCACATGAGATGGTCCAGAACCGCCCGGGTCCGTAGATCCGCTGTCTGCAGCGTGGTGATGGATGTCCGGTCGAGTGCGCACCACCGGTTGGCGGCGGCCTGGACGGTCCAGCCGTCCCAGTGGCCGAGAACGCGAACCTGGTCCGCCGCCCGCGTCCCGCCTCCCGTGGAAGGCACCACATCCGCCACCGCGATCACGGTGATCACCAGATACAGCAACCGGCACACTGGCCTGGTCCAATAGCGCTGATGCCGTCCGCTGAAACCGAGGATCTGGCTGCCGAGGGCGTGGCCGGGGCGCAGAAGACTCTCCCCAATACTGTGGCCGGGAAGGCCTGTCGGGTTCAGGCGGCCTGGGCCTGTTGTCAGAGCCTCCCGATAGCGTGCCGTCAGCCAGCACTGCCCCCAACTCCTCTCCGGGAGAACAAACATGGACATCCTACTCATCGCCGGCCTGTGGCTCGACGGATCCGCATGGGAGGACGTCGTGCCCGAACTCACCGCACTCGGCCACCGTCCCGTGCCGATCACCCTCCCCGGCCAGGGTGACGGCACCGCCTCCGCGACGCTCGACGACCAGCTGGCAGCAGTGCTCGCCGCCGTTGACGCGGCGCCCGGCAGGCCCCTGGTGGTGGGGCACTCCGCCGCGTCGAGCCTGGCCTGGCTGGCCGCCGACGCGCGACCGGAGAAGGTTGCCAAGGTCGCACTGATCGGCGGCTTCCCCGCCGCCGACGGGCGGGCTTACGCGGATTTCTTCCCGATCGACCATGGCGCCATGCCCTTCCCGGGCTGGGGCCCTTTCGAGGGAGCGGACTCCGCCGACCTGGACGACGAGGCCGGCACCGCTTTGCCTCCGCTGCTGTTCCTGTCCCCGAGGGCGTCGCCCGGGGAGTCGTGCGCCTGACCGACGAGCGCCGCTTCGACGTCCCCGTCGTGGTCGTCTGCCCCGAGTTCACCCCCGCCCAGGCCAAGGAGTGGATCGCCGCCGGCGACAGCCCTGACCTCGCCCGCGCCACACACATCGAGTACGTGGATCTCGACTCCGGCCACTGGCCGATGGTCACCCGCCCCCGTGAGCTGGCCCGCGTCCTGGCGGAGGTCGCGAACTCGTAGCGATGCGGCGGGGGTGGGTCGTCAGACTGCTGCCGGTAGTGGTCTGCCGCGCCGGCGGAGGTCTTTTTCACCGCGGATGCGGGCACGTTCCTTGCGTTGAGCGGCGAATATGTCGGGGCGGCGGTGTCGGGCGTGGCGGGACGGTCTGTGGCCCGGTCAGGTGTCTGGCCCGACGTGCTCCCGCTTCGCATACTCCCGTGCCACCACGACGGCGCATGCCACCACGATGGCGCATGCCGCCGCCAGCGGGAGTTCCGCGCACAGCGCCATGAGCACCGCCGGGAGCCGGTCCGTGCTCGCCGCCGTCATCGTGTCGAACCAGTCGACGACGAGGAGGGTCGCGGTCGCGGAGTTCGCCGACGCACTGCGCCGCGTCGCGTCCGGTGGCACCGCTCTGACCCGCAGGTCGTCTCCCAGCTCCTCGTACGCAGCCACAACGCCCCCTGGACCGCTTCACCCCCCGGGGAACGCGAAGTTCTGGAACTGCTGGCCGACTGCCGCTCGGACGCCGGTATCACCCGCCAACTCTCTGTCAGCGAGAGTGCGGTGGCCAAGCACATCAACAGCCCATTCGCCAAGCTCGATCTCCCCAAGGCCGACACCGATCACCGGCGCCTCCTGGCCGCGCTGCGGTATTTGAGGGTGACGTGAGCCGGGCCTCTCCTCCCCACCTCGCTCTGCGTGCGCGGCATCCAGCAGGGGGGCCGGCCGGAGCCGATCGTGGTGAGCGAGCAGCACGCACCGTCAGTTCGCCGGATCTTCATGGCCACGGGACAGGCCCGCTGCCGCCGCCCAGAAGAAGACGTGTCCGCACCGGGGGGACGGCATTCGTGAGCGTTCGGCGAGGACGTTCAACGCATGGCGTACTTCTGCGTTCAGCTGGGAAAGCCGACGGCTGTAGGGTCCGTTTCTGTAGGTGTACAGCCGGATGACTTTGACGGCCAGTTCGTCGCGGCCGTCGGCGAAGGTGTCCGGCAGCCCGGCCAGCAGCTCGAAGTCGCGTTTACCGGTCGCGGCGTCAGCCACCGCGCTCATAGGCAGGACGTCAAGTTCCGCGGCAGCCAAGGAAGTATCGACGGCGACGGCATGAGCGGCCAGGGCCGCGAGGGCCTCGATCAGCCGCTCGCCTTCCGCGATGTCGATACCCCAGGCACTCAGGCGCTCGTGACGGCGGGCCCGGCGCCATTCCTCCTCGTCCACCACCGGCAGCAGAAACCGGCCCAGACCCATGCAACGACGCCACAGCAGGTCGTGATCGGAGGTCACAGGCGACTCCCTGGAGCGAGCAGGACACGTGGGCGCTGATGCGCAGGCCACCCGGCGCAGGCCTTCCAACATCCCACTGCGCACAGTTCGCGTACAGAGCTGGACTCGGTATGACGGCAAGCACTGCGACTACGCGGTCCTCGTCACTGCCGTGCACACCACGGTCCCGTCCGTCAAGGTCGTCGGACGGGCCGCGGGGCACGCCCCTGTGGGGGCGAACGGCCTGAGTAACCACGCTCCTTCCCCGGGCGGGCGACTGCATCCGCGGAATCAGCGTCAAGCAGCCGCACGTCACCTGCCTCCTCGCCGGGGCCAAGACCATCGAGAACAGACCCGGCGCGGTCGTGGCGCGCCTGGCCGCTGCTGCACGCGCCCCAGCAGGCCGATCGGTCGGCCCGGCGTGTGCCGCTGATCGCCCGCATCAGGCGGGGCCCGATCTCTTCACTTCAGGCGCGTGAAGTGGGCTGCTGTGGTGCCACGATCAGGCGGCATTTCATGGCCTGCTCCTTCACTCCGCCGTTCTCGCCGGGCTCTACCCGATACAAACAGGCCCGAGGCGTACGCGTCACGAAGTCCGCCGGCAGTCCATCCGTGAAGAGGGCACCGACGCCGTCATCGACCGCCCAGCCGGCCGGAAGCGCGCGGTTTGCCACGGCTGCCTGATAGGACGATCGTCGGCCCGGCTCACTGTCGTAATGCGGGCAGACCGAGCCGGAGAGCAGGCCCAGTCCGTCCGAGAGGTGGGTCAGCGGTCCGAAAGAGTCGGTATGCGATCCCTCAGCCCAGCAGTTGGCACCAGCACTGATGCCGCACAGCAACGTGCCGCGGTCAAAGGCCTCACGAAGCAGCCGGTCCACACCGTGCGCGCGCCAGACCGCCAGCAGGTTCGCGGTGTTGCCCCCACCCACGTAGATCACGTCCTGCGAGAGCAGAAACGTGCGCAGGGCCTGGTCATCGAGCTCCCGGCGAAACAACTGCAAGACGCCCGCCTCACACGAACGCGACCGGAACGCTCCGAGGAACTTCTCGATGTAGGCGGGAGCGTCGCCGCTGGCTGTCGGAACGAAGCACACCCTGGGGCGGGGGACGGGCACCTGGTCGAGCACCCAGTCATCCAGCAACCCGTCGTCATCGGTGGAGAAACCGCCTCCAAGGAGAGCCAGGCGACGTTCCGGAACGACAGCCACGAGGGTGCCTCCTCAGATCACGATGAGCGCGCATACGTATGAAGGGGGTCGACGTCGGACTGGGGCGACCAGCTCGTACGTGGTGCGCAAGCGTGCCCAGGCCGAGCAGTGGGTGCCCGCGAGTGCGGAGACGTTCATCTGGGTCCGGCTCTCCGCAGTCGCGTCGTGGCGAGGCAGATCTTGAAGGCGCAGGGGACGTGCCCATCTGACGTCGTCATGTCCCTCACCTCGGCAAAGAAGGCCACACGCAACCGCTCCACAGTCGCGCGATCGAGCGGGCCGAGATCATAGAGGCTGGAAACCGTAGCCCATACCTGCTCCACTGGTCCGCTCAGATCGATGGGAACGGTCTCCCAGCCCACCGCTGCGAAGCCGGCTCGTCCGAGGACTTCATCGAGGCCTTCGCGACTGCGTGTCCTTTTGTCCCCCAACGCCGGGATGCGCCGCGAGGCCGGCGTCTCCTCAATCGTGCGCCGCAACAGCGTGAGGAACCGTTCATATCCCTCGCCGCCTACGGCCCCGCCTCCCACTGCGCATGCCAGGACCCCTCCGGGAGACAGCACCCGGGCAACCTCGGCCGCGACTTGCTCGATCTCGCTCATCAGCATCAGCGCCATGTGGGAAGCGCAGGCGTCGAAGCTGTCGTCGGCGAAGGGAAGTTCCTGAGCTCGGCCTTCTTCCAGCTTCGCTTCGGAAAGCTTTGGTCGACATCGTGCCAACGCCAGAGAGTGCGAGGAGAGGTCCACGCCCGCGAGTTGTCTCCCGGCTCTTCGGGCCAGCAGCTCAAGCAGTAGGCCATCGCCGCAGCCAAGGTCCAGCACGCGCGTGCTTCCAGCCAGCTGATCGCACAGGATCTCGTAGCTGGACCGGCCGTCTGGAGCACGGCCACGGCCGAACGCCTCCGCGGTCACTGCCGGGTACTCAGCGTGGAACGCCTGGAGAAATGCCTCTTGCGGTGCGCCGGTCGTCACTCGCCCAACCTACGCCGCAGGCCTTTCGCGAGGCCATCCTTTTAGTACCGAAGAGATCCGTGGCGGTCGCTGAAGCGGTCGCACGCCGCGTGTGGACCGCCTGGGGCGGGGAGCGGGGCTTGGAGGGCGAGCACCACCACAACGACCGCCCGGTCCTGCCCACGCCCGGCTGACTGCCGACAGCCGAAGGGGGAGGGGTACAGCAGTTCCACGGGCGGCATGCGCAGCGCGGCTGCCATGTCCCCGGCGCGCGAGTTCAGGGCTGCCTGCATCTCGGGCCACGGACCACACGGCACACTCCGGCTCCTGCCTCCCGGAGGCACCGAACTACGTCCGGACGCTGGTGCGTTGACGTCCGTGAGGGCACCGGGGCGGTGCCGAACCCAGGTGTGCTCCCAGGCCCCAGCGCGCGCAGATCATGCACGCAACATTCAGCTGTTCGAGGTGCGCGCACGACTTGGGGAACCCGACCGCGTGGGGTGCAGGCGGCCCGGTGGCGAGTTCGACTTCGACGAGGACAGGCACGGTTCGGGACCCTCGACGAGCGGTACCTATGGAAGAACCTGACCACCTGACACGGCTTGGCCTGTCCACGACCGCACTTACGGGACATCGCTCAGGAAAGCACGCACCGGGGTGAATGCCGGGGGTCGGCCGGGCAGGTGAAGACGTGCAGGTCCCGGTCGCGGCCGAAGCGCAGCCGAGTGGGGCGGGCGGAAGACTGCCCGCCTCGGACCGAGGGCATCCCTTGAAGGGACGGGTCGCGGTCTTCCCAGGGCACCCAGCTGAGGGAGGCGGCGTCCGCTTCGTCGCCCCCGGCGGTCAGCAGCAGCCGCATCGGGGTCGCGCAGGACTCGCAATCGATGGCCATCGGACCCGTCGATGCCCAACTGGGAAAGCCGCCGACCCGCCAACCGGGGGGAATCGACAGGTCTGCCTGGTAGCTGGGGGCGCCGGGGCCGTGTTCCGCCACCTGGGCGTCGTCCCACGCGTCGATGCGGGCGATCAATGGGGCGGGAAGGGTGTCACCCTCCGCCCAGGGATAGGTGTCCACCTCTTCTGGATGCAGGACACACGGCTCGGGGAGCTCACCCTCCCACCGCAACAGGGGCACCTCGGGCGGGACGGCGAGGAACCGTTCCGCGCGCTCGGTCTCTGCGGCCCGCCGCCACCGCAGACGGTAGCGGCGCTCCAGATGCGGGCCGTGAGTGAACGGGCAGCGGAAGAGCTGCACCAGGTCCGCATCGTCAGGGCCGGCAGCCAGACCAGGGACGTCCCGTCGGAAAAGCTGGGCGAGGCCCACGAACGGTACCGGCCCGCTATCCCCGGGCGCTCCGGGGCCGGGCCACGGCCTGCTCGACGGCCGGACGCCCGCGGCCCGGGCACTGCGGATCTCGTCCGGCACGTACCCCTCGGTCTCGCGCTGGTGGGGCTCATCGCAGACCGGCCAGCACTCACTGTCCGGCCACAGCATCGGCCCACCGACATGACTGTCGTACATGTGCCGGGCTGCCCCGGTCTGGGATGGAGCCGGGTCGTTTGGCCTCGGTGGGCGGCCAGCTCCGGGAAGACGGCCTCCACGGATACCGGCCTTGCCGGTGTGGTCCTGGTCATGCGCAGACCGTACGCGGCCGGGAAGACGCCCTGCGAACCGATGGCCGCGAGCCCGGCCCACTGAGGCGTTCTCGAAACTCGGCGACATCACCTTCTGCAGGAGGGGGGCGTTCCTGCACCGCAGTTGCACGACGCCTGTACCGGCAGTGGCTGGAAGCTGTCATCCGGGCCGGTCATATGTGCCGCTACCACCTGCGCGAGACCGTGGCGCGGGGGCCGTCGCGTCGACGACGGCCGACGCCCGGCCCACACGCGCCGCTGCGCGCCGCCCAGGCGCAAGCCGGTGTCCCGGTCGGGCGATGGTGGGCCGCGCTGCGGCTGTGCTCGGACTCACGCCGGGGCAGGAGGTCACCGAGGCTCACCTGCGGCACCCGACAACGCCACGCCGCACAGCCTCGAGCGCGCGCCCGCCGACGGCCGACCGCAACTGGTCGACCTCGGCGGCGGCTGGCGGAGTCCGGCATCGCCCCGGAAAGGACGCCCTCCGCTAGTGGTTCCCGCCCCGCGTCCGCCGCCCGCGCCCGCCCGCCGGGTAGATTGACGGCAGAGGCGGCATGGACGACGGCGCTTGGGGGAGCACGGAGATGGAGAACGGCGCGGTCCTCGGAGGGCGTTACACCCTGCGCGAACGGATCGGCGCCGGAGGCATGGGCGTCGTGTGGCGGGCCACGGACGCGCGGCTCGACCGACAGGTCGCCGTGAAGCTGCTGAGCGTGCCGGCGGGGCTGGCCGGCGAGGAACGGGCCCGGTTCCTCGGCATGTTCGCCCGCGAGGCGCGCGCCGCCGCTGCGCTGGAGAGTTCCTACATCGTCCCCGTCTTCGACCACAGTGCGGACGACGACGTGCCCTACC
The DNA here is from genome assembly GCF_040703815.1 of Streptomyces sp. NPDC006743. NCBI lineage: Bacteria > Bacillati > Actinomycetota > Actinomycetes > Kitasatosporales > Streptomycetaceae > Streptomyces > Streptomyces sp. NPDC006743. Next base: position 63,134 of record NZ_JBEYJA010000038.1, read on the forward strand.
TGGTGATGCCGCTGCTGTCCGGGCGCACCCTGCGCGAACTCCTCGACGCCTACGGTCCGATGGAGCCCGTACGGGCGGCGCAGACCGCGGCGCAGGTGTGCCGGGCCCTCGCCGCGGCCCACCGCGCCGGCATCGTGCACCGCGACATCAAACCGCCGAACGTGATGGTCACCGGCGAAGGGACCGTCAAGGTGCTGGACTTCGGCGTCGCGAAGTTCGTCGACGCCCGGACCGGTGCCGGATATCTGACCGCGACCGCGGACGCGCCCGTCGGCACCCTGCACTACATGGCACCCGAGCGGTTCACCCGCGGCGCGGACACGGGCGCGGGCGACCTGTACTCGCTGGGCTGCACGCTGTACGAGACGCTGACCGGGACCACCCCGTTCACCGGTGCCTCCGCGGCCGTCCTGATGTACAGCCATGTGCACGAGGAGGTACGGCGCCCCTCCGAGCTGCGGCCCGGACTCGGCGCCGCCTGGGACGAGTTGCTGCTGCGCCTGCTGGCGAAGGACCCGGCGGACCGGCCGGACGCGACGGCCGCCGCGACGGCGCTCGACGCACTGGCCCGCCCCGCCCCCGAGGCGGCGCGGCCCCCGGTGACCACGCCCACGACAGGAGCGGGTGCCGCCGCCCCGTCCACCACCACGTCCTACCACCTCACGCCGCCCCGGCGCACCGACCCCGCACCGGTCGCGCCCGGCCGCCGCCGCACCCTGTGGCTGACGGCCACGGCGGCCGTCGCCGCGGGCGCCCTCGCCACCACGCTCGCCGTCATCCAGCCGTGGCGGGACACGGGCGGCGGCGGTGCGGGGGCCGGCGGCGGCTTCGACGGCACGGCCGGCACCGTGGCGCCCGCCGCGCGCCCCCAGACCCTCACCGAGGGCACGGCCGCGGACTCCCGGGGCCCGGCCCCAGCGGTGAACGGCGCCCGGCGCGGCGGGCGGGTCGCGGTCGTGGAGTCCTCCCTCACCACGGTCGACCCGGGCAACGCCCAGGCCGCGGGCGATGTCAAACTGATCCAGCTCGCCTACCGCGGCCTCACCGGCCTCAAGCCGCTGCCGGACGGCAGCATGCGCCTCGTCGGCGACCTCGCCGACGATCCGGGCAAGGTGAGCGACGGCGGCCGCACCTGGACGTTCCACCTGAAGCCGGGGCTGCGCTACGACACCGGCGAACCGGTGCGGGCCGAGGACTTCGCCCACGCGGTGGAACGCACCCTCGACCCGGCGTTCAGCACCAAGGACGACCTGATGCGCCGCCGGCTGCTCGGTCTGTCGGGCGCCGAGCGGATGAGCGGTGCCACGCTGCCCGCCGGGGCGATCAGGACCCCGGACGACCGCACGGTGGTCTTCCATCTGGCCACGCCCTGCGCCGACTTCGGCGTCGCCCTCACCGGCCCCTCCGCGGTGCCGGTGCCCCGCTCCTGGACCGGCAAGCCGCCCGCGGCGCAGGCACCGCCCACCACCGGGCCGTACCGGATCACGAAGGCGGCCCTCTCGGGCGGCAAGGGCACGGTCGAGCTGGCGCGCAACCCGCGCTGGCAGCCGGGCAGCGACCCACTGCGCACGGCGTACCCCGACCGGTTCACGGTCGAGAGCACCGGGGACGCCTCGACCGCCGGGAGGACCCTGCTGTCGCTGGCGGAGTCGGGCCTGCCGGTGACGACCTTCACCGGCGGCCCGCTGGGCCGGGACAGCGTTCCGGCGGACGCGCGTCTGCGGACCCTCACGGCCCCGGCGTGGTACACGCGGAGCTACTTCGTCAACACCCGGCGCCTGACCGACCCGGCCGTCCGCGAGGCCGTCGCCACCGCGATCCCCGCCGGGCAGGTGCTGCGCGCCTCGGGGCTGTCGGGGACGGTCACCCATCATCTGCTGCCGCCGGGCGTGGTGGGCTCCCGGGACTTCGACGTCTACGGGGCGGGGGACGACGGCGACCCGGCCGCCGCCCGCGCCCTGCTCGACCGGGCCGGGCAGACCGGCAGGAAGCTGACGGTGGCCTACCGGTCGGACCAGTTCCACGGCGCGGGCCAGGCGGAAGCCGTGCGACGGGCCCTGGAGAAGGCCGGGTTCGCGGTCACCCTGCTCGCCGTGGCACCCGACAAGTTCTACCAGGAGACGGCCTCGTACGACGTGTTCGGCTCCGAGGCAGTCACCGCCTCCCTCCCCGTCGGCTCGTCCCTGCTGCCGGACTACTTCAGCGCGCACAGCGCCCAGGGCCTCGGGCACGTCAACTGGTCCCGGCTCGCGGACGCGGGCGTCGACGCGGCCGTCGACCACGCCGACGAGGCCCCGGACATCCGTACCGCCGGGTCCCGTTGGGCGGCCGTCGACCGCCGCCTGATGGAGCGGGCGGCGGCGGTCCCGGTCTACGTCCCGACGCTCGCCTTCACCGTGTCGAAGTCCCTGCACGGGGTCCAGACCGACGGCTACGGGGTGTCGGTCCTGCGCGCCTACGTGGACGGCACGTAGCGCGGCGGTCGCCGGGCATCCAGCCGGTGCGCCACGGCCGCGCTCGGCGACAGCAGTTCGGCGTCCCGTCGGTCACCGGCCGTCAGGAGCAGGCCGGCCGGCACGGTGTACGGCACGACCGGCGCACGACCGGCTCGTCGAGCACACAGCGGTGAGACCACACGCGTCCCCGGTCGGCATGCGTCGTGCCGCCAGGGCATGGCACAGGCCGGTGGAGCTTCTTCGCCCTCCGCTTTCCGGCCGGCTGGCCCGCTGTGGGCTTCGGGGCCGGGGCCGGAGCCGGAGCCGGAGCCGGAGCTGGGGCTGGGGCTGGGGCTGGGTGGAGAGACTTGCGGCTGACGGCGCCTGCCGTGACTCAGTTCCCGCGCGAGACGTGGTGCCGCCAGCTGTGTTGCGGGTGGAAGCCCAGCCGCTGCATGGCGGCCTGGTTGGCGAGCAGTGCAGTGCGGTCACCGAGCTTGCCTTTGACGGGTACGTCGGGGAAACGTGCCTCGACGAGGTCGGGTGTGGGGACGGGCATGACGGTGTCGTCGGCGACGATGAGGAAGGTCTCGAAGGCCGCGGGGCTGGTGGTGCAGGGCCTTTTCGATGGCGGTCCCGGTGTCCCGGCCGTCGATGTAGGACCACAGGTCCCAACTGCGGTGGTCGAGGTCGTCGGCGAAGCCGGGGTATTCGGCGTACTCCTCCACGTCCTGGACGTAGGACAGGCGAAGCGCGGTGACCCGCAGCTCGGGGTCGTTGTGGGCGTACTCCTGCGCGATCTGCTCGATGAGGAGCTTGCTGAGGCCGTAGGCGTTGCGGCCGCGGCGCGGTGAGTCCTCGTCCAGCGGCAGGTAGGTGATCGTGTCGTCGATGGGGACCCCGAGGACGGTCTCGCTGGAGGCGAGGACGATGTCGCGCAGCCCGAGCCGGCGGCAGGCCTCGAAGACGTGGTAGGCGGCGGTGACGTTGTTGGTGAAGGTCTCGGCGTTGCTGAACATGCGGGGGTGAGGGACGGCGGCGAGGTGGGCGACGACGTCGAAGGCGTGGTCGGTGGTGTCGCCGAGGATGTCCCAGCCGATCGAGCCGGCAGCGTTGAAGGTCTGCCCGTAGTCGGTGAGGTCGGCGACGATCGAGTTGATGTCGTCCCGGCCGGGCGGCTGCCGGTCGATGCCGAACACCTCGTGCCCGGCGGCCAGCAGGGCGTCGACGGCGTGTCTGCCGACCTTGCCGTTGCAGCCGGTCACGGCGACGCGAAGAGGTTTCTGCGGGGACATGAGGTTCCGTTCCGGGGGTGGGGCGGCCAGGAGGCTCCGGCAGGCACGCGTTGCATGCGGGGCGGACGGTGGCCCTCCGGCCTTCTTTCCGTCGGTATGTGTCGGCTCTGGTGGGGCTGCCTGTCCGGTGCCCGGCCGGGCACCGGACGGATGTCGGCAGGTGGCCGGACGTTACTGCTGGGCGGGGAAGTCCGCATGCGGGTGAGGTCCTCACAGGTGGTGAACTCGGCGCGCAGCTCGTCGAGCTTCTCCAGCGCCATGTCGCAGGCGGGGCCGCCGGGCAGCAGCCGGTGTGGCGGGTTGTCGGCGGTGACCGCGGTGGTCATCGCGCTGGTGATCGCTGCGGCGGCGCGGGCCGGGCTCGGCTCGCAGCACCTTGACGCCGAGCGGTTCGACCTCCTGCCACAGCGCCTCGGAGGGCCCTTCGACGGCGAACTCTGATCAGCCAAGTGGTCATGAGGAGGAGTCCTTGCCTCGTGGATGATCTCCGATATCCGGCCCCCGGTCCTCGGGGACCGGTGCGCACACATGGCCTTGCAAGGCCCGGTGCCGCCTCGTCGGCCAGGTGCCTCTTTCAGAACATCACCGCCGGCACGGCTGCCGGCCTGCGGTTCCAGGGGCGCTCCGTCCCAGGGACGCGGTTTCCTAGGACGCAGCGACCCACCCATCGCGATCGCGGCGCCCCCACCGGGGCAGGAGGATGAAGGCATGGCCGGCAACGTGGACCTCTCCCAGTTCCTGCGCCGCTGCCGGGACCGCATCGACCCCGAGTCGGTCGGACTTCCCGAGCGCGGTGCCTACCGCCGCGTTCCCGGGCTGCGCCGCGAGGAAGTCGCCCAGCTCGCCGGGGTGAGCACCGACTACTACACCCGCCTGGAGCAGGGCCGCAGCATCACTCCCTCCGACAGCGTCCTGGACGCCGTCGCCGATGCGCTGTGCCTGGACGACACGGAGCGGGCGCACCTGCATGACCTGGTCAAGGCCAGGCCCGGCCGCCGCGCCGGGCGCGCCGCGCCCAGTGTGCAGCGCGTCCGCCCCGGGCTGCTGCGGTTCCTGGAGTCCTTTCACGACCACGCCGCGTTCATCCTCGGCAGGCGCGGCGACGTCCTGGCCACCAACCACCTGTGCCGGGTCCTGATCGCCGACTTCGATGCCATGCCCTACCGGGAGCGCAACCTCACCCGCTGGATCGTTCTGTCGCCCGAGGCCCGCGAGCTGTACGCGGACTGGGAGCGGCTCGCGGCGGAGATGACCGCGATCCTGCGCCTGGACGCCGGCCGGCACCCGGACGACGCCCGCACCGCCGAACTGGTCGGCGAGCTGACGATGAAGAGCGAACACTTCCGCCGCTGGTGGGACGACCACAAGGTCCTCACCCGCACCCACGGCCAGAAACGCTTCAACCACCCCCTGGTGGGCGAGCTCACCATCGACTACCAGGCCCTGACCCCGCCCGGCGAGGACGAGCAGACCCTCTTTCTCTACATGCCCGCCGCAGACCCCACCTCCCAGGACGCCTGGCGCCTGCTCGCCGACTGGAACACCCCCGCACCCGACCTCCCCCAGCCGGACGGCACCGACCGCACTCCGTCCGCATCCCAAGACAGGAGCAGCCCGTGAGCACCCCGCCCACCCGTCCCCTGGCCCTGGTGACCGGAGCCTCCAACGGCATCGGCTACGAGATCGCCCGCCTGTGCGCCGCCAACGGCTTCGACCTCGTGGCCACCGGCCGCAGCGCGAAGATCGACGAGGCATCCGAGCAGTTCACCCGTGACGGCGCCCACGTCACCACCGTCCGCGCCGACCTCGCCGAGGCGAACGGGGTCGAGACGGTGTGGAAGGCCGTGGAGGACACCGGCCGCCCCCTGGCGGCCGCGGTGCTCAACGCCGGACGCAGCATCGGCGGAGCCTTCCTCGACACCGACCTGGACGACGAACTCTCCCTCATCTCCCTGAACGTCACCTCGGTCGTCCACCTCGCCAAGCACGTCGCCCGGCACATGGCCGCCCACCACGCGGGCAAGATCCTCATCACCTCGTCGCTGTCCGCGACGTTGCCCACCCCCTACGAGACGGTGTACGGGCCCTCCCGCGCCTTCACCCGCATGTTCGCCCTCGGTCTGCGGGAAGAACTCAAAGGACACGGCGTCACCGTCACCACGCTGATGCCCGGAGCCACCGACAGCGACTTCCACGCCCGCGCCGGCATGAACAACACCGCCTTCGGTACCGGCGCGAAGAAGAACAGCCGCAAGGACGTCGCCCGCCAGGGCTTCGTAGCCATGATGGAAGGCCGCGCCGAAATCGTCGGCGGCGACGCCGCCACCAAGCGCACCGCCCTCCGGCACCGCTTCCTGCCCGAGACCTACAAGGCCGCCCGCCACGCCACGAAGGCCGAACCGCGCCCTGAGCACTGAGCGCCCAACAGACCGGACGACCCCAGTCCCAAGCGCCGACTCTGGGGATGAGAACAGTGCTGCGGGCGTAGGCGTGGGCAAGAGCGCGAGGGAGCTCCCGAGAGTTCCTGTCGCCGTCGTCCGACGACAGACGACCGACGCGCCCCCGGATTCCGGTGCGGCCCGAGGCGCACCGGAGAGACGTGAGCGCGGGGCCGGTCCGCTGTACCGGAGGTGTCCCGTCTACAGGGGGAGGCGCCCGCGAAAGGTCTCCGGTGTGGTCGAAGCACCGCAGCAGCGGGGCAACACGCCCCGCCCCGGACGGGGGCCGGGCGCAGCAGGTTCAGGGGGCGCCGTCACGTTCACCGCCGTACGCAACCGACCGGAGTCGCCCCGCCCGGCCGCCCGAGTGCCGACCGCCTTCGGAGGCACGGTGCAACGTCCGCAGATGCATGATGTTCAAATGTCTGATGTTTGTATAGGGTGTGCTCATGGAACGGGAACGGATCAGTGCACCGCGACGGGCGACCAGCCTGTCCGCGCAACTCGTAGAGAGTCTTCGCTCACACATCGAGGCAGGGGGCTGGCCGGTGGGGACGCGCATCCCACCGGAGCAGGCCCTGATCGAGGAGCTCGGGGTCGGACGCAGCACGCTGCGGGAGGCGATCGGTGCGTTGGTGCACCTGGGCCTGTTGGAGCCCCGGCCCGGGGACGGAACCTATGTGCGTTCCGCGAGTGAGCTGCAGTCGGTCATGGTGCGGCGGGCGAGTTCCGCGAAGCGGGACAACGTATTGGAGCTGCGGACCGTACTGGAGGAGTACGCCGCCGGAGCCGCGGCGCTGCGCCGCGACGAGGAACAGCTTCAACAACTGCGGGAGCTGCTGGCCGACGCCGATGCGGCAGGCGACAGCCAGGACACGGCCGCGGCCGTGAGCGTCGACGCGCTGTTCCACCGGGCCGTGGTCCGGGCGAGCGGGAACGACCTGCTGATCGAGATGTACGACCACCTCGGTACGGCGCTCACCTCGTCCCTGGGCGGCCTGCCCTGGGACGCCGCGCACGCCGAGGAACACGCGCGCCTGCACCGGCAGTTGGTCGCCGCGGTCGAGGCCCGGGACGCGAGCGGGGCCCGGGCGGCGGCAGCGGCGATCGTCCGGTGCACCCGTGACCACGAGAGCGACCGGTCACGAGCAGGTGAGGACCAGTGAGCGCTCAGTCCTCCTCCGTGTCCCCACGTCGCTCCGTCTCCCGGTCGACGCACGCCGGTCGCACCGACCCCGCGCCGCCTGCTGTGTCGGTCGGACTCGTCGTCGCGATCTGTCTCGTGGCGGCGAACCTGCGCACCACCCTCACCGGTGTCGGCACGCTCCTCCCGGAGATCGAACGTGGCAGCGGTCTCACGTCGAGCTGGGGCGGGTTGCTGAGCACCCTCCCGCTGCTGACGTTCGCCGCGACGTCGCCGCTGGTCGCCGGCGCCTCCCACCGGTGGGGCGGCGCCCGCCTGCTGGTGGCGTCGCTCGGGGTGCTGGCCGTGGGCACGGTGGTCCGATCCCTCCCCTCGGTGGTCTGCCTGTTCGCCGGTACGGTGATCCTCTCCGCGGCCATCGCGTTCGGCAACGTGCTGCTGCCCGCACTGATCCGGCGCAGCGTCCCCGCGCATCGCATCCAGGGCGTCAGCGCTCTCTACGTGACCGTCATGGGCCTCATGGCCGCGGTGTCCTCCGGGATCTCCGCGCCGCTGGCCCACACCGTGCCGGGATCCTGGTACACCGCGCTGGCCTGGGGGGTCGTCTTCACCGTCGCGGCGTTCCTGGCCTGGCTGCCCCGTATACGGGGGGACAAGCCACAGGCGTCCACCGGCGGGACCCGCAGCCCGGTCCCCTGGCGGTCGCGGCTCGCCTGGCAGGTCACCTTCTTCATGGGCCTGCAGTCCCTGGCCTTCTATACCGCCGTCGCGTGGCTGCCCAGCATCCTGATCGACCGCGGCACGAGCAGCACCACGGCCGGCTGGATGCTGTTCTACTACCAGGTGGTGTCCCTGGCGGCCAGCAGCCTTCTGCCCCTGCTCTCCGGGGGCCGGCACGACCAGCGGTGGACGGCCGCCGGGGCCTCGGTCCTCGTGGCGGGCGGGTTCACCGTCCTGGTCGCCGCGCCCGGGCTGCCCGTCGTGGCGTGCACTCTGCTCGGCCTCGGCGGCGGCGCGAGCCTCGTCCTGGCGCTCACCTTCCAGAGCCAGCGGGCCGGCAGCCCAGGCGAAGCCGCTGCCCTGGCGGGCATGGCACAGTCCGTCGGCTACCTCGTGGCGGCGGCCGGTCCTCTCCTCCTCGGCATCCTGCACGACGCCACGCACAGCTGGACACTCCCGCTCGCCGTCCTGGCCGTCCTCGGTGTCGCCACAGCAGTCGCCGGGCACGGTGCGGGACAGGACCGCCACATAGGCCGGCCCGCCGACTGACACGGACGCCCTGCCCGAAACCGGCTGGGTGAATTCCCAGACGCTCATCCAGCACGTCCTGGGCCTTCGCCGCACCGATCTTGTCCCATACGTGGGCGGCGCCGAGAGCTGTGGGGGCAGCGATGAGCATGGCGCCGCGTGCGTCCTCGACGACCTCCTTGACGGTGTTGCTCTCGATCCGGGCCTGCAGATGCGCCGCCCGCAGTTCCGGCGTCAGGTTGCGGCGGGTCGCAGCCATGCTTGTGCGATGGCGAGCCAGGCCTCCGCGCGGTCACTGCCCTGGGGGATGGTGCGGGCGGTGCGCTCAGCGCCATCCAGATCGGTTTGGGCCTGCGCTTTGGCCGTATCCGCCGTCAGCCAGTGCTCGCCGTGGTCTTGTCCGAGGTCGAGAGCGAGCCGTTGGGCGTTCTCGAACAGCCGGTGCGACAACTGCGGTTCGGTGGCCGCCGCCCGGCTGCCCGCCAGCGTCAGACACCGGATCAGCGCCCATCGCGCCATGGTCAGTCCGTGGTGGTCGTCGCCGCCGGGAATCAGTCGCTCTGCGTGCGGGAGCACCTGCATGCTCCCTCCCGGATTGACCACGGCCGTCCTGGACACCACATCGACGGCGGCTTCGGCGATCTGTGCACGCACCTGTGCTTCCTTGACAGGGACGCCGTCCATCCCTTCGACCACCCACAACTGCGGGTGGGCTGCCATGTGCTCGGACAGCAGGGTGAGGGCGCGTTCGGTGTCGGCCAGCAGCTTCTCGACGCGGTCGAGGCCGGTGCTGTTGATGACCGCTCGCTCGGCGCGGTGGACGAACCACCAGGCCGTGTACACCAGTGCCCGTCCGAGTGCAGCCAGCGCCGCGTATCCGGGCGCGTGGACAGGACTGATACGCCGGGCCATGGACACGCCGCACGCTGCGAGCGCCAGCGCCCGGTCTCCGTCGTCGGCAGCGTGCATTTCGGCGGCCCCGGCGAGCACCACGGCGGCTTCACACCAGATCTGGTTCGCGTCATCGTGGGTACTGCCGTCAGTGAGGTCGGCCGTCACCGTTTCCAGGAGTGCGACAGCTCGCTCGGGGTCGGTGACCGTCCAGGCTCCCGCGATTTCCACGCGCGTGGACCGGACCTCTTGGTACAGACGCGCCCGGCGCCAGTTGAAAGCGACGCGTGTGATGTCCCCGTCCGCGTCCGCGGTCAGCTGCTGCGCCCGTTCCGGATCGGCGGGGGCGAGAAGGCGGGCGGCGTGCAGGAGGGCCAGGGCACGGTCCCGTCCCGCCGGCAGGGCGCGAGCGGTCCGCTCCGCCTCGCGCGCGGCTGTGCTTCCCTCGGCGGTAGCGACGGTGCGGCCGGCGGTCTTGGGAGCGGGGATATGCGGGGCCGTAGGTTCTGCGGTGGCGATCAGGCGGGCGGCCTCGGCCGCCAGTGTCCTGGCCCGGTCGGGGGCGACGTCGCGCCACTGGGCGGCGAGTATTTCCAACTCCTCGGCCAGTTCCGCCCCGTCGGCGTCAGCGCGCAGGAGTCCTTCGAGCTCGTCCGCGAGCCGGCCTCCCCGCTCAGGATCAGCGGTGAGGGCTGCGGAGGCGAGGAAGAACAGTCCATCCTCGCGAGCCGAGACGCTGTCGTCGTCATCACCGATCTGGTCCAGCAGGGACTCGGCCTCGTCCAGGAGGCGCCGGGCCCGGCCGACGTCGAGTGCCGCCAGGCTGCCGGCGACCTCGGCGAGGATCTTCAGTTGTACCTCGGGCGCGATGGCGTACCTCTCAACCGGCCCGTCCTTCAGGCTGATGGCACGGGCGCTGCGTTCGGCCTCGTCGGCGAGGGCCAGCGCGCGGGCCGGGTCGATGCCCGCCCATACACGGGCCGCACCGGCGATCAACCGTGCCCTGTCGTCCTCGTCCTCGCAGGCGCGGGCGGCGTGCTCCGCGGCAGCCAATGCCCCGATCGCCCGACGCCTGCGCTGCGCATCCGCGGGGGTGGTGGCCGGGAGCCGCGTGGGCGCATCGAGCTTGGGCGCGTGGCCAGCACTTCCCGCGGCCACCGTTTCCAGCAGGTCCTTGGCCTCCTGGACCGTCGCTCGCCGGTCGGGGTCTTTCACCAGCAGTCGGGCGATGAGCTGCGTGAGTGCTCCAGCACGCTGCGGCTCGGGTGGGTCGTCGAAGAGGACAGCGCTGAGCGCATCACCCGCCGCTTCCCGGCGGAACGGCGAGAACCCTTCGACCGCCTGATAGAGGGTCACCCCGAGCGAGAACAGATCGCTGATGGTGCGGCCGTTGCCGCGCACGCGTTCGGGCGCGATGTACTCCACCGATCCGATGAGCAGTCCGGCGCCGGTCAGCGCGGTGTCATCGTGGTGGACCGCGATGCCGAAGTCCGCAAGAAGGATCCGTCCATCGCCGGTGAGCATGACATTGGCGGGTTTGACGTCGCGGTGCTGGATGCCCGCGGCGTGAGCCGCGCCGAGCGCCTCCAGCAAGGCCGACGCGATGGAGGCCGTTGCCTCGACGCTCAACGGACCGGATGCATCCAGACGTTCCTGCAGTGAGAGGCCCTCGACGAGCTGCATGATGATCCAGGGGACACCGCCGTCGACGACAACGTCGTGGACGGATACGACGTTCGGGTGGTCCCGCAGACGAGCGGCGTTGCGGGCCTCGCGCTCCGCCCGCACCAGCCGCTGCCGCTGCTCCTCGTCCGACGCGGAGGGAGGAATCGACACCGCTTTGACTGCGACGTCGATCCGCAGCGTTTCGTCCCGCGCCAGCCACACCTGCCCGAATCCGCCCGTTCCCAGCCGCTCGCCTAGGCGGTAGCGCCCACCGACCACACGGCCCGGCTCCGTCCCGTTCCTCACAGCCCCGCCCCTTCTCTCGTGCACTGGGTGAAGACAAGCGTATGGACCTGCGTGTGCCGCAGACAGAGGGCGGCTGGCTGCGTAGGCGCGGACCATCTGGTAGGAGACGCCCCGCCTGGAAGGTCATCGGCGGCCGCACCGCCACCCTCGCCTACACCACCTTCTACCGGCAGGACGGCACGCAGAAGGGCGAGGTGCAGGTCTCCTACGACAGAGCCACCCTCGTCACCGTCCGCGCCTACACCGTCGACGTCCCCTCCCGCACCGAGACCATCGCGCTTCAGGTCCCGGCGGACGCAACGACGGCCCGGGTTCGCTTCCGTTACACCGGCGGCAACAACTGGTACTGGGTGATCGACGCCGTCAAGATCACACAATCCTGACCGGAACATCCCCTGACCGGCCTCTGCGACACCAGGCCACCGGATCCGGCCGGCGGCCGCGCCCGCACCCGCTGCCCGCACCCGCTGCCCGCACGGCCGCCGAGCGGGCGCACCTGCATGCCCTGGTCAAGACCAGGCCCGGCCGCCGCGCCGGGCGCACCGCGCCCAGTGTGCAGCGCGCCCGTCTCGGGCCGCTGGGGTTACCGGAGTCCTTTCACGGCCACGCCGCGTTCATCCTCGGCGGACACCTCCCGCCCACCACGCGGCGGGGCACCGGCGTGCCGCGCCCCGGCGAGGGAAGGACCATGGGGGCATGGCACTCGACACCACGCAGACCACCGGGACCGCCCTGGTCACCGGCGCCTCCTCCGGAATCGGTGCCCTGTACGCCCGCCGGCGTGGACCTCCTCGTCAACAACGCGGGCATCAACGGCTACGGCCCGTTCGCCGAGACCGGAGCCGGCCTGCTGAGCCAGGTACTCGCCGTCAACGTCACCGCCCTGACGATGCTGACCAGGGCCGCCGTGCCGGGGATGCTGGCGCGTGGGCGAGGCGCCGTCGTCAAGGTCGCCTCGCTGCTGGCGCTCGCCAGAAGCCTGCCGCCGGAGGGGTTGCCCCACCGGGCCGTCTACGGCGGCACCAATGCTCCGGTGACCTGGCCGACTCCGACGAGGAGTCCCAGGAGATCTCGATGCTCGCCTTGCGCCTGCTCCAGTCCGCGCTGGTGCAGGTCAACACCCTGCTGCTCCAGGACTTGCTGCGCGAGGTGAAGCGGCAGAAGCGGCTCACCGACGCCGACCGGCGGGCTCTGTCCCCGTTGTTCCGGACCCGCGTGCCCCTACGACCGGTTCGAGCTGGACACGAATTCCCATCTCGACCTCGCCGTTGTGGCGTAACCCCTAGGTGGCCCGGCCTGAATCGTCGGCCAGAGCGGCCGCGGTCAGGGTGAGGTGTTGGACCAGGACCGCGGCTGCGGTGTCGGCGTCTCGGGCCAGCACCGCTTCCTCCAGCGTGCGGTGTTCCTTGGCGCCGTCGCGGTCGGGGTTGCGGTGTGCCGACCAGCGGCGGGCCAGCTCGCTCGCGGTCCACAGCCGGTCGAAGGTCTCCAGCAGCGCGTGGTTGCCACACCCTTCCAGCAGCGTGCGGTGGAAGGCCCTGTGGGCTTCGGCCCATGCGCTGGTGTAGTACTCGCCTTCTTCCGTCGCGTACGCAGGAGTGCGCACCAGACGATGGTGAGCGGCCCGCACGCGGGCCTCCCAGTCGAAGTCGCCGCGCTCGATGGACATGCGCAGCACCACCGGTTCGACGGTCCGGCGGGCTTCTGCGATCTCCTGCCAGCGGCGGTCGGAGAAGGACGGGACCGCGAAACCGCGGTTGGGCAACCGGTCGGCGAGCCCCTCGCCGACCACCCGCACGAGCGCCTCGCGCACCACGGCCAGGCTCACGCCCTGCTCCTTGGCGAGTTCCTGCGGTTTGAGGGGGGCGCCGGGGAGGTGGTCCCCGCGCATGATCGCGTCCCGCAGGTGTGCGTAGACCTGCTCGGAAAGCATCTGCTTCCCCGGTGGGGTCGAGGAGTGCGCCGTCTGACTCATGAGTCCATCGTAGACGATCCCCTAGATAATCGATTATCAGTGTTATGGTCGATTCAGTAGCCGATGAGGGCGACCTCGCCCGGAACAGGAACGACCGCTGTGCCTGCCAACGACCCCTTCGCCCGCCTCCCGAAGGCGGACTGGTTCACCGTCACCAGCACTACCGTCACCGACGGCGCCGCGTGGCCGCCCGCGCAGTACTCCTCCGGCCTGCCCGGCGGGAAGGACATGTCCCCGCAGCTGTCCTGGAGCGGCGCGCCAAGCGGCACCAAAAGCTATGCCGTCACCGTTTACGACCCCGACGCCCCCACCGGCTCGGGGTTCTGGCACTGGGCGGTCGCCGACATCCCCGCCACCACCACCGAGCTCTCCGAGGGCGCCGGCGACGACACCGGCTCACAACTACCCGAAGGCGCCTACCAGTTGCCCAACGATGCCCGCGTGGCCCGCTACATCGGCGCCGCCCCGCCGGCCGGGCACGGCCCGCACCGTTACTTCGTCGTGGTACACGCCCTCGACATTCCCGCCACAGGTGTCCCGGCCGACGCCACACCGGCCGTCCTCGGCTTCACCATGGCCGGCCACACCCTCGGACGCGCCGTGCTGATCGCCACTGCTGAGACACCCGCCTGACAGCGCCCCCGATGTTCGGAGACACCACCACCATGCACCTCGACAGCCCTGCCGACTCCGCCCGCACCGGCGACGGCCCGATGGACCTCAACGCCGTCCGTGCCGTCAGCCGCGCAGTCAGCGCCGCCCACCTGTTCATCTACCTTGCCCCCGAGAGCGCCGAGGAGGCGGCCACGCTCGGCGTGACCGACCGCGGGCCGGCATATCTGGCCTTCCGGTCGGCCGCGATGGGCGCGGTCCCGTGGCACGTCACGCTCGCGGCCTTCTACAACTTCAGCCCGCGGGCAGTGAGGGCCATGGCGGGCGTGTGGGACGCCGCGCCGCCCGAGCGGTGGCAGGCCGCCCGCTTCCTGGCCGTCGGCCGGGCGATGCGGCGCGTCAAGGTACAACTCACGGATGACCACCTTGCCGAGGCGCGCTCGCTCATCGACCCGGTCGTCGCCGGTGCCGACTACGCCGGCAAGGTGCTCGCCGCCGCGAACGCCTCGGTCGCGCTTCCCTCCGATCCTCTTGTCGCACTGTGGCAGCAGATCACGGTGGCGCGCGAGTGGCGCGGCGACGCCCATCTCGTCGTACTCGCCGACAACGGCCTCGGGCCGTGCGACTGCCTCGTTCTGCACACCGCGACCGGCCGCCTCCCGACAGCTCTCGTGCGGGCGACCCGTCAGTGGGACGACGACGAGTGGAGCGCGGCGACGGCACGCCTCGTCGCGCGCGGCTGGCTCGACTCCAACGCTATGGTCACCGACGCCGGCAGTGCGGCACGCGAGCGCATCGAAGTGGAGACAGACGAGCACTGCACCGCGCTGTGGGCGCCGATCGGCAACGCAGGCGCCCGCCGCTTCGCCTCGCTCATCGCGCCGATCGCCAAGGCGTTCACCGAGGCAGGGACGTTTCAGGCTGTTCGCGGATGATCCAGGACTACCGAAGGACCTTCGTGGTCACGACATGCCGACTGCGGGAGGAGACGGCCGGAGTGGGGTGAATGAGCCTCTGCAACGTGGCCCCGATCGGGTGACGGAGCATTGGCATCGGCGAGAGAGCGGCGCTGGTCGGCGGCGCAGTCGACGCGAGATCCACCGTGACTCGTCCGAGTGGCCGCTGAAGAGGCTCAATGTCTCGGTCCCGGTCGGTCTTTGCGGCTAACCGGCGCCGCCGTCGGCGGCGGGCAGGAGCAGGAGTTTGCCGTGGGCGTGCCCGGTCAGGCTGATTTCGAGGGCTTTGCGCCAGTGTGTGAGGGAGAAGGTTTCGGCGATCGGTACGGTGAACCTGCCTTCGGCGGCCAGCTGGGCGAACTCGGGGAAGGCGCCGAAGCGTTCGTCGTCGGTTTGCGTCGCGGGGTCTTCGTGAAAGGTGTCGCGCACCCCGAGTTCGGGTGCTGCGGCCAGGTCGGAGCAGGTCAGCACCCGCTGGGGGGCGCCGTCGGCGATCTTGACGAGTCCGGGCAGGGCGCCGCTCGGCGGCGCGGCGTCGAAGACGAGGTCGGCGTGGCCGAGGCCGAGGGCCTCGACCCGTTCGGCCAGGCCTTCGCCGTAGCCGACCACTGTGGCCCCCAGGTCACGCAGTTGCTGGGTGTAGGTCTGTCCGGCGGTCGCGATCACCCGTGCTCCGCGGACGAGGGCGATCTGCACGGCCGCGTAGCCGATGGTGGTTCCGGCGCCGTTGACCAGGAGCGTGTGCTCCGCGGTCAGGCCGAGTCGTGCGAGGTGCCAGGATGCGGTGCTCAGCGCCATCGGGAGCGCGGCGGCCCGGGTGAGGTCCAGGCCCTCGGGCACCGCGAACCAGTGGTCCAGCACGGCGCGGTCCGCCGCGCCGGCGCTCGGCTGGCGGGTGAAGTCGGCGGTGCCGAACACGCGGTCGCCGATGGCCGTGTCCGTGACGCCCGCGCCGATGGCCTCGACGACACCCGAGACGTCGCAGCCGATACCGCGCGGCAGGCTGCCGGGGAAGAGTCCGCGGCACAGCGCCCAGTCGGCCGGGGCCAGTCCGCACGCGTGCACGGCGACACGTATGCGGCCGGGCTCCGGCTCGGGCACGGGAGCGGTCTCCAGGCGCAGGACGTCGGCGGGCTCGCCGTACTGGTGAAAGCGCACCGTGCGCATGGTGCCCGGCGTGAAAGCGGATTCGGCCATGAGGGTCCCCTCCCAGGGATAAACGGAACGTGTTCCGGTTGGCTCGGGCTTACACTTCCCCGATGACCGACTCAAATGGAACGCGATCCACTTAGCCATGGCCGCCGAACCCTCCCCGGCACACCAGCCGCTGCGCGCCCACGCCGCGCGCAACCGCGCGACCGTACTCGCGGCCGCCACCCGCGCCTTCGCCGCCTGTGACACCGAACCGTCGATGCGCGAGATCGCTCGCCAGGCGGGCGTCGGCGTCGCCACCGTCTTCCGCCACTTCCCGACCCGGGAAGCGCTCGTCGACGCCGTCTACCAGGACCAGGTCATCCGACTGACGGCCGGAGCAAGCGAGTTGCTCGCCAACCACCCGCCCGCGCAGGCACTGCGCCGGTGGATGGACCTCTTCGCACAATGGCAGGCGACCAAGCACGGCATGACCGACACCCTGCTCGCCATGATCGACGCCGGCGAGATCTCCCTCGCGCACACCCGACAGGAGCTCCTGTCGGCCATCACCATGATCCCCGACGCCGGGGCCACCGCCGGCGACATCCGCGCCGACGCTCGCGCCGACGACGTCTCCGCCGGCATCCTCGGCATGCTCGCCGTCGCCGCCAAGTCAGCGGAACCTGCCCAGGCCCAACGCCTGCTCGACCTGCTCATGGACGGTCTCAGACCGCGCTGAGATGCGCAGGCGCTCCACCGCCCACTTCGCCCTCGTCCTGCGCGGGCGCCGCCGCGACTCCGGCCTGGACGACAGAATCGTGGCCGCCGCCATCTCCACCCACTGCCTGGACATCAGCGAGCCGAAGACCGTAAGCGGCCGGGAAGCCGGCTCCCGCCTCTTCACCGCCCGGTGGTCCCTGACCGACCTCCCCGCCCGCCGGCCCCCCGTGCCCGACCCGGACTGGCAACCCCCGACCGATCCCGGCGAGGCGGCCGCGCACCGCCCCGGGGCCAGAACGCGGGGGAGTGGGAGATACCCCGCGTCCCGCTCCAGTACGAGCGCACCGCCCTCGCCGGTGCGGTGGTGCGCGAGAAGCTGTGCACCACCACCGCCGTGCGGGGCTGGGCGTACGACGCGTCATCCACCAGCAGGCGGCGAAGCCCGAGCAGCTGCTCGCGCCCCCGGCCGACGAAGTCGAGCACGACGACCAGGAGCCGAAGGCCGGTCGCGGGGAGGCGATCGATATGACGTCGCTGCGGGCTTTGCGCGAGTCCCGCACCGACGTGGAAGCCATCGACCTCATAGCCGACCGACTGCGCCGCCTCCAAGACGCCTTCGCCAAGGCGGCCGACCACTCCCGCACCACCATGCACCGCTACGCCGGACAACACGCCGCACAAGACGAAGCCGACGCAGTACACCCGGTGCGCCCGGACGATCAGCAGGCGCACCGCTCGCAGGAGCCCGGACCGCACCGAGGCCGGCGGGCCGGCCACTGAGTGGACCCGATGGCGCGCACCCGGGGCGGTGGTGCGCACTGACGCGTTCAGGGCGATGGATGGTGTGCCGCCTGCCACTGCACGCCGGTCCGTACGCGGTGCAGAATCCCGTCGATCACCTGCCGGTGGTGCTGTCCCCTGCCGCAACGCCTGTTGCTGACCGGCAGGAACGGCTGCGGCCGTCCCCACTCCACGTCACTCAGATCGGCCCGCCCCATGACAGGGAGAACGACACGGACATACGCCGGTCACAAGGTCACACGAACGTTTCCCCCTATTCTGTGACGAAGGGTGCGTATCCCACTGGAGCCTCGCTCACCTGTAGGTCCGAGAAGAGCAAGGTCAGGTTGTGCGCGTTGGTCTCGATGCGTACCTCATGGAAGTCGACCCCGAGGGCGGTCGACCAGTGTCGGGTCGCCTCCGACTCAGGGAGAAGCTTGGCTCCCGGGTACAGACAGTGCCACTTCACGCCCCAGACGTATCCGTCGAGATCGGCGTCGGTCTCGGACTCGATGAGCCGGTCGTCCAAAGAGACCCGCCAGGTCTCCGCCGGCACCGAGGTCTCGCAACGGGCCTCGACACAGAACCGAAAGAGATACCGCAGGTGGGACGGGAGGATGCCGGTACGGGGATCCGCAGTCGCGTAGACGATGACCTCGTAGTCGCGCATGTAGTTGGTGTATCCGTGGTGCACGACAGCGTGATCGAAGGTCTCGTCCAGCATCTGTTCAAGAACTGCGGTATCCATACCGCCCTTCTACCTCACTCGGCGAGACCTTCGAATCGGCTTTGCGTTCGTAGCGGCGATGCAGGCGGCGACAACCGGCCAGCTGGGAGACCGTTCCTTCGACGACCCAGCGAAGTCGGCCCAGCCGGCCTGTGCTGAGGGCGATGCCGCCCGCTGTCAGAGGCCGGCAGCCTGCAGTTGAGCGAAGCTGCCGACCTTCGCTGACCACGCCTGCTGATCCGGTACAGCACGCCAGCCGATCAGGGTCACGTCCGCTGGAGTGGTGTATCGACGGCCACTCGGTGATCTCGTCTTTGAGGCTATGCGGTGAGTTCGGTGGGCAGGACGGTGTCGTCGGT
>NZ_JBEYJA010000039.1:0-78604 GCF_040703815.1 Streptomyces sp. NPDC006743
GCGTCAACGTGCTGTGGGCTCTGATCCGCGACCGACGGTGCTATCAAGTCGTACCGCCCGTCACCGCAGCGGCTTGACAACTTCATTGGGAAGCCCCCGCGAGAGCTGACCATGCCTCAGCTGGCGGATGCCGGACCACGACCACCGGGCGCTGCCGTACGCGCCGCTCCCAGGCCGTCACATACGGCCGGACGAGCGCGTTGTCCTCACCCGCCAGGAAACCCAGGCGGTTCGCGGTGTCCTCTCCCTGCCCGGTGACGTCGGTTACGTGCCCGTCCGTGGACATGGACAGCGTGAAGGCGGTCGGCGGCCGGGAGGA
Organism: Streptomyces sp. NPDC006743; assembly: GCF_040703815.1. Lineage (NCBI taxonomy): Bacteria > Bacillati > Actinomycetota > Actinomycetes > Kitasatosporales > Streptomycetaceae > Streptomyces > Streptomyces sp. NPDC006743. The sequence continues at coordinate 320 of NZ_JBEYJA010000039.1, forward strand.
CGTCGAGGGGCGGCGGTGCCTGCCCTTGCGGAAGTGCCGCTCTCTGGTGAGCGAGACGGCACGGCGGATACGGTTGAGCACGCTGCTCAGCTCCTATCGCTGATGGCTCGGTCCCCCGGCATCGCCCGCCGTGGGGACCGCTTTGGCTACGACCGCCCAGAGGGTGCGGCCGTTCAAGCTGGTGGCGAGGAGCCCGAATCGGTCAGCCTCGGACACCGCGTCCAGGACCTCCCGCCACGAGTCGGCGGAGAGCGATTCCGGTACCTCCGCCTCGATCGACGTGCACCGTTCGTGCTCCTCCACACGGGTGGTGAGCCCGACGGCCGATAACCGGGCCGCGATGACCTCCGCGCTCACTTCGCAAGCAGGCACAGGGCAGCCTCCGTCACCGGCGATCACTTTGAGTGAAGCTAGTTAACTAGGTTAGAGCTAGTGGACTAGATTTTCCATATGCCTGAGCAGCCGCCCTATCTCCGCATCGCCGACGAGCTACGGCGGCGGATCGCGGACCACGTGTGGGAGCCGGGTGACCGCCTGCCCTCGCGCGCGCAGATCGGCCAGGAGTGCGGCGTCGGCGAGAACGTGGTGCGCCGGGCGCAGGAACTGCTGATCTCGCAGGGTGTGTTGGAGGGGCGCGCGGGTTCGGGCACGTACGTCGCCGAGCCGCGGCAGCGCGTGCGGGTCGTGCGTTCCTCTGCGCGCGAGCAGCCCACCGGGTCCCCGTTCCGCGCGGACATGAAGGCCGCGGGCAAGCAGGGGGATTGGGAGAGCCGGACCGACGCCAAAGTCCCGGCGCCGGCGGACATCGCGGGTCGGCTCGGTATCGCCGAGGGCGAGCTGTGCGTCCGGACGACGTACGAGTTCCTCGCCAACGGCAAGCCGGTGCAGTTGTCGACGAGCTGGGAGCCGTACGACCTCACCGCCGGCACTCTCGTCGTGCTCCCCGAGGGAGGGCCGCACGCCGGGGCAGGCGTCGTGAACCGCATGGCCGCGATCGGCGTCACCGTCAGCCACGCCGTGGAACAGCCCGAGCCCAGGCAGGCCACCGCCGAGGAGGCATCCCTACTCGGCATCCAGAAGGCCGCGCTCGTCACCCACATCCGGCGGACGTACTACAGCGACCAAGGGCGCCCCGTGGAGACAGCGGACATCATCGTGCCCGCCGCTCACTGCGAGATCGTCTACGAGATCCCGATCAACCGATAGCAGCACCCGCCCCGCCGCCGGTTGGATCTTCGAGCGCCGCGCTCAGCCCGTGCCCCTTCCGTGCCCGATCGAGCGGGAAACCACGGGGAGATGCGGTGACAGGCGGGCAGCGCACAGCACAACGGCCCCTGACCGTATTGCCAGGTCAGGGGCCGTGCTCACTGCTCAACGCTGCGGAGGCGGTGGGATTTGAACCCACGGTGACATCGCTGCCACGACGGTTTTCAAGACCGTTCCCTTCGGCCGCTCGGGCACGCCTCCCCGCCCCACCGGTGACCGGCGGCGCGGGGACAAGACTATCGGGTCACCGCGCGCGCGTGCGGGCCAGTCGGCGTCGGCGTCAGGCGGCGCTGTCGCCGACGCGGGAGCCGAGGACGAGGTCGACCGTGTGCTCCTTGCCGTCGCGCTTGTACGTGATCTTCACCTTGTCGCCGGGCTTGTGCGTCCAGATCTCGCCGATGAGCGTGGGACCGGAGTCGATCACGGTGTCGTCGAGCCGGGTGATGACGTCACCGGACTTCAGGCCGGCCTTGTCGGCCGGGCTGCCCGGTTCGACCGCGGCGCCGCCGCCCGCGCCCTGGTCGGTGATCTTCGCTCCGTCGGAGCCCTCCTCGACGGTGGCGACCGAGGCGCCGATCCTCGCGTAGACCGGCTTGCCCGTCTTGATCAGCTGCTGGGCGACGTACTTGGCCTGGTTGATCGGGATGGCGAAGCCCAGGCCGATCGAGCCGGACTGGCCGGCGCCGCCCAGGCCGCCGCCGCTGCCGGAGGACTGGATCGCGGAGTTGATGCCGATCACCGCACCGCGCGCGTCGAGCAGCGGACCACCGGAGTTGCCCGGGTTGATGGAGGCGTCCGTCTGCAGGGCGCTCATGTAGGAGGCCTTGCTGTCGCTGCTGCCGTCGCTGGAGGCGACCGGGCGGTTCTTGGCGCTGATGATGCCCGTCGTCACCGTGTTCGACAGGCCGAAGGGCGCGCCGATGGCGATCGTCTCGTCGCCCACGGCCACCTTGTCGGAGTCGCCGAGCGCGAGCGGCTTGAGGTCGGAGGGGGCGTTCTTCAGCTTGATGACCGCGACGTCGTACCCCTGGGCGTGGCCGATGATCTCGGCGTCGTACTTCCTGCCGTCGGGGAAGGTGGCGGTGAGCTTGCCGCCGTCGACGGCGTCGGCCACCACGTGGTTGTTGGTGACGATGTGGCCCTGGGTGTCGAACACGAAACCGGTGCCGGTGCCGCCCTGGCCGTTGGTGCTCTCCGCCTCGATGGTGACGGTGCTCGGCAGCGCCTTGGCGGCCACCCCGGCGATCGAGTTCGGGTCGCGCTTGACCTGGGAGGCCCCGGAATCGGAGGCGGCGACCGTGGTGGAACCGCCGTCGTCGTTCTTGGCCAGGGTGTAGCCGAGGCCGCCGCCCAGACCTCCCGCGACCAGTGCGGCCACCAGGACGGCGGCGATCAGACCACCGCGCCGGCCCCGGGGCTTCGGCGCGGGCTGCTGGTACGCCGCACCCCAGCCGGTCCCGGCACCCGCGCCGCCGTCCGCGTAGGCGGGCACGGCCGGGGGTGCGGGCGGCGGCCAGGACCCGTCGGCGGGCCCGCCGCCGGGACCCTGCGGGGGCTGCTGCCCGTGCGGGAAGCCGGACGACGCGTGTCCGGCGGGGGGCTGCGTACCGAAGGCCTGTTCGGCCGGGGCGTGCGGCTGTGCGGGTGCGGCATCCGCCGCGCCCCCGGGGGCTGCCGGGTGTGCGCCCGCGGGGGCGGGCGCGGACTGCGGGCCGGCCGGTGCGCCCTCCTGCCGCGGGGCGCCGGGCGCGTGCGCGGGCGTCCCGGGCACGTGCGGAGGCGTGCTGGGCGGCGGGGGCGTGGGGGTGCCGCCTCCCTGGGGAGCGGGGGGCTGCGGGGAAGCTGCGGGGGTCTCCACCGGCACGGGAGGTGCGGACGGGGCCGGGGGTACCTCGGTGCCCTCGTTCTCGGTGCTCACAGCTCTTCTCCTCGATCCACGGCTGTTGTTGTCGGTCGCACTCGGTCATGCTCGTCCTGGCCGCCGACGACCGGCGTGCTCCAGCTGTGCATGTGCATCTGTATGTCGTCAGCTTTTCCCACGAGCCGTCAGAGCACCATAAGCCGATGCTGTGGGTCGGACGCCATTCCTTATATAGGGCATCAAGCCCTAAACGGACACATTATCGACAGTCGTCCGCCCCCACGCGGGCCCGCGGCGGTGGCACCATGACGCGGTGACCCACGCACGGCAGCATCACATCCAGGTCGTCGCACACCGCGGAGCCTCCGAGGCCGCACCGGAACACACCCTCGCCGCCTACCGGACGGCGATCGAGGACGGCGCGGACGCCCTCGAGTGCGACGTACGCCTGACCGCGGACGGCCACCTCGTGTGCGTGCACGACCGCCGCGTCAACCGTACGTCCAACGGCCGCGGCGCGGTGTCCGCCCTGGAACTCGCCGACCTCGCCGCGCTGGACTTCGGCTCCTGGCGCTCCCGGGCCACCTGGCGGGGCCGCGACGAGGAACCCGACTGGGTCGTACGGCCCGAGGACCCCGAGGACACCGCCGTCCTCACCCTGGAGCGGCTGCTGGAACTCGTCGCCGACGCGGGCCGGCGGGTGGAGCTGGCCATCGAGACGAAGCACCCCACCCGGTGGGCCGGGCAGGTCGAGGAGCGGCTGCTGGCCCTGCTGAAGCGGTTCGGCCTGGACGCCCCGGCCTCCCCGGCCGAGTCGGCGGTGCGCGTGATGAGCTTCTCGGCACGCTCCCTGCACCGGGTGCGGGCGGCCTCCCCGACGCTGCCGACGGTCTACCTGATGCAGTTCGTCTCCCCCCGGCTGCGCGACGGGCGGCTTCCCGCGGGCGTCCGGATCGCAGGGCCCTCGATCCGCATCGTGCGCGGTCATCCGGCGTACGTCGAGCGGCTGAAAAGCGCCGGTCACCAGGTGCACGTGTGGACGGTGAACGAGCCGGAGGACGTCGCCCTCTGCGTCGAGCTGGGCGTGGACGCCATCATCACCAACCGCCCGGGCGCGGTCCTGCACCAGCTCGGCCGCTGAGACCCGCCGAACGGGCCTGCCGAAAGGGCCGTGCCGACCGGCCGCGGCCGGTCCGGCCGCCGGGTCCCGACCGGCCCGCGGACCGGGCCGTCCGCCGGTTCTTCGGCCGCACCGCCGAACGGGCCACCTGGTGAGTCTTCGGCCGGCTGCCGGCCCACCCCGGCAGGCCCCGCCACACCGGCGAGATCCAGCCACTCAGTCACAGGGAGTGCTCCGGCGCGTTCGGCGTGTGTTCGATCGTTGCGAATGCGTCGCCGGGCGGCGAATGGCCGGTTTCCGGTTCAGGCCAATGGGGCATCCACACCGTGGCGTGGGGCGAAGGAGGTCTCGGGGGTGGCGTTGGTGGTGGCACAGGAGGTGCCCACGTCGTCGAGCATGGCCGTACCCCATGGCCCTGCGGGCGTGGGGGAAGCAAGGCACCGGATGCGCGCACAGTTGCGCAGGGGTGGCGTGGCGGAATCGGTCATCGACGATGCCGTTCTGATCCTTTCCGAACTGTTGAGCAATGCCTGCAAACACGGTCGTCCACTGGACGGCGCCCTGGCCGGCGACGGTGACGTCCGCGCCGCCTGGCGCGTCGACGCGAGGGGCCGGCTGCTGGTCGAGGTGACGGACGGCGGCGGCCCGACCCGCCCGGCCCCCGCCACCCCCTCGGTCACCGCGCACGGCGGCCGTGGGCTGAACATCATCACGGCGCTCTGCGACGACTGGGGAGTGCGGGACGACGTCCGCGGCGAGGTCACCGTGTGGGTGGTGGTCCACGCCGACGTCCACGACCCGGACGCCGGCCACCGCCGCGACGACTTCGCCACGCGCGTCGCCGCACCGGCGGTGGCGGCGCTGCCCGAACTCGACTTCGTGGACGCCTTCGACGATCTGGGCTGAAGCACAGGTGAACAGGGGCGGGCGGGGCCCGCCCCGCCCCTCACCCGTCCTCCCGCACGCGCGGCGGCCGTGCACCGGCGACGCGACACCTGCACGGTGGCCCTGCCCGCGCCCGCGCGCGCGCGCGCCGGCACGCCCGTCCCGCGATGCTCAGCGTTCGTACGCGTCCGGTGCACGCGCCCCCGGCACGCGGCCCCTCGTTACGGCCCGTTCGCACGCCGCCCGTACACGCACCCTCGTCCAGCCGGTTCCCACGCACCGCTGGGACCCGCCCCTGGTGCGGCCCGCCAGGTTCGCGCCCACCGCTCGGTCCTGGCCGTGGTGCAGGCGGTTCGCACGTCCGCTCGGACCACCCTCCATAAAACCCGTTCGCACGCCCCGTTTCACGTGCACCGCTCGTACACGTCATCGAGCACCCGGCCCCGAGTTGTCCACAACGCCCGTCTCGTCCACAGCTTCCCGCCGCCGCGGGTGTGAACGACTAGGCTCGCGCCCGTACAAGACGAGCCGTAACCGGGAGACACCCAGATGGCCAAGAAGCGACCCCAGACGAAGGCCAAGCGCCCGCAGCTCACGGACGGAGAGATCCCGGTGGTCGGCGCCCGCGAGCCGTGCCCGTGCGGCAGCGGCCGGCGCTACAAGGCCTGCCACGGCCGGGCCGCCGCGCACGCGGCGACCGAGTTGGTGCAGCGGCCGTTCGAGGGCCTGCCCGGTGAGTGCGACTGGGTCGCGCTGCGCGAGCTGGTCCCCGCGGCCACGGCCGAGCTGACGCTCAAGGACGGCCTGCCCGAGGGCGTTCCGTCGGTGCGGCTCGCCACCGTGCTGCCCATGGCCTGGCCCGCGCTGCGCCGCGAGGACGGCTCCGTGCTCATCGGCCTGCAGAACGACACGGCGTCCGGCGACATCAGCCGCGACCTCGCCGACACCCTGCTGCGCGCGCTGGAGGCCGAGCCCGGCAACCCGGTGCAGGGCCGCCGCGCCCCGGCGGACGGCCCCCGGCTGCAGGACCTGCTCGACCTGTCGGCCCCCTTCGAGCCGGTGGTGCACGAGGGCTTCGAGTTCTGGGTCCCGGACGCGGAGAACGCGACGGCGGAGGTCACGGCCTCCCTGGAGCGGGCCAACGCCGCGGCCATCCCGACCGTGCGCCTGCAGGGCGTGGAGGCGGCCTACTGGTGCGAGACCCCGGACAAGAACCACCTGCGGTGGGTCATGCCGCACCCCGAGGAGCACCTTCTGGACGCTCTCGCGCGGCTGCACGCGGCGGGCGCCTCCAGCCTCGGCGAGGGCACCCGCCTGGTCGGCTCCTTCCGCGCCCACGGCCTCACGGTGCCCGTCTGGGACCTGCCCAGCGGCTTCGGGGCCCAGGACGCGGAGAAGCCGGCCGCCGAGTTCGCCGAGCGGCTGGCCGGCGCCCTGGCCGACGACACGCCGCTGACGGGTGACGAGCGGCGGGCCCGCGGCGGCCTGACCAACCGCCAGGTCACCCTCAGCTGAGCCGCCGGCCGGCGGGCCGGTGCTGACCGACCGGCCAGCCGGACGCCCCGCGCGGAACAGGCAGCTCCAGTTCCAACTCCCGTGCCGCGCGGGCGAGTCGGTGTGACCGGAAAGACGACCCACGAGGTGACTGGAAACCCGGGATCGAATTTGCGAACCGCCGATCTCTTGTTACCGTTCCAATAGCCCGGTTGCTGGTGCATCCCCCGTCGCCAGCAACCGGGTCTTTCCATGTGCGCCGCCGCTCACCGAGCGCAGCCGTCGGTCAACTCCCCGTCCCCGTCGGCGAGTTGCTTCCCGAGCGCAGCAGCAGCGGTCCGCTCCCGGCCCGCTCCGCGCGCCCGGCGAACTCGGTGACGGCCGTGTAGGCGGCCGACGCGCCGCGGGTGCGTTCGCGAGGTGTCTCACAGGTGTCCGGCTCGTCGTCGCCGTCCAGGGCGCACTGCGTGCGTACGGTGCGCTCGCCCGGCCCCATGAGGGTCAGGGCCGCGTCCAGGGGCCGGCCCGTGGCGTTGCGGTAGTAGGCGCGCGCCCAGGTGTCGGCACCCTGGGTGAGCACGCACGTCTGTGCCTCGACCCCGTCGGGCGAGGAGACCTCGGGGCCGCAGCGGGCGGCGGTCGCCAGCCCGAGGCCGAGCAGGAAGGGTGTACGGGCGGGAGCGGCGGACGGCATCTTCTCGTCGCCCCGCGGCCGGGCGGGCGCGGTGGACGGCGCGCCGGCGGCGCCGGCCCGGTCACCCACCTGTCCGGCGGAGGCCACGGCCAGCGGCAGCGCGACGGCGCACGCCACGACCCCCGTGAGCGCGAGCAGACGCATCCGCCGGGGATCAGCACCGCGCCACCGCCCGGACCCGCTCCCCGGCCCGTCCCCGGATCCGGGCCCGTCGTGCCGGTGCGCGCAGCCGGTCTCCCGGCCGTCCGAGCGTCCGCACGGATCTCCGTCCCGGTGCCCGTCCGGCCGTCCGCCCCGGTGTCCTTCTTCGTGGCCGCCTCGGCGTCCGCTCGGGTGTCCGCTTCCGTGTCCCTGGAGATCGCGCAGCATGAAGGGACGATAACCACCAGAACGGGCGTTTGACCCCGGCGCGCCCGACACCCCTACAACTCGGGCGCGCTCACACCCTTACGAGTGAGGGCGTCCACCACGGCGTCCACCACGGCCTCGACGTCGGGCACCCAGGGCGAGGCGGACCCGGGCAGCGGGGCGCGCTCCCAGCGGACCGGCCCGGCCCCCGTCTCGGAGGGCGGCAGGGCGAGGTAGCCGCCCTCACCGTGGAAGCGGAGCGAGCCGGGCACGAAGTCCTTGGCGTAGAGGAGTTCGCCGAGCTGCTCCATGGAGTACGGCCTGACGAGGATCGACCAGCGCGCGGGCGAGGCGACGACCGGGCCGAGCCGCACCCCGGCGTGGTCGAGCGCGCGCAGGGCGCGGGCCGCGGCGAGGGCCGGCAGGCTCACCGCGCAGGGTGCCCTGCCGCCGGTGGCCAGGACGATCGGCGCGGCGGGCCGGTTGGTCCACCACCAGCGCACCATCCGGGCGTCGGTGGTGGCCGCGAGGAGGCCCGGGTCGAAGGGGTGCGCGCCGGGCACCGTGCATTCGGGGTCGGGACAGCCGCAGCGGGCGGGCCGCCCGGGGTCCCGTGCCACGCCGGGGAGCACGGGCCACTGCCACTGGGCGGCGAAGGTCAGGGCCGCGTCGATCGGCTCGGCCCTCCCGTCGCCGCGCCGGGACAGGAGCCTGCGTCGCCTTCCGGGGATCTCGCGCATGAGCGCTCGTTCCTTTCCGTTGCACCGCTGGCAACACCGTGGGCCACATCACACCATGTGTCGATCACTTCACTGGGCGTACCTGTTGGCGCATCACACCCCTGCCTTCGGCACGGGGAACCCCTTCGGGCCGGGCACCGGCTGCTTCCGCGACAGCCTGCCCATACGCGTCTCTCAAGAGCATGGGCGTGGCGCGGGGTGGCGGAGCATGGCGTTTTGCCGTCGCTCGTTCTGCTCTCCGCCGCCGTCACGCGAGGATGGGGCACGGCCGTCGGTGGATAGGACGCCCGGGTCCGTCACCAGGTTCCGGGCGGTTCCCAACCACCCCTGGCCTTCTCCGAGTACGTACCCATCACGACCGCTGTGACGCTCTGTGGAACGAAACCAGTCGACCGCAATAGGCCGTTACCCGAGGCAGTTTCAAGCCAACTTCGTTGATGCGCAAGAGTCCAGGAGGACAACCACGGCAGGCCCTCTGACACCAGGAATCCCAGCAGGACAATGCTGGACATCCCCTCACGAGTGCGTGTACATGTGGAGACACTGCTGGCGGCGCAGAATGACATGGGGGTTTGCGATGCTTTTGAGCAGTACGCACCGGCCGGAAAGCCGGACACCATGAACGCCCCTCATCCTCAGAAAGTGGCCGGAATCGATTCAACGGTTCCCGCACCCGCCCACACTGTCGCGTCCGCCTCCGCAGCCCCGGACGCCTCTCCGGCCGCCGTCGGCCACAGCGCGCACTCCCCGCACACCGCCCACCCGGCGGGCGCCCTCCTCCAGGACCGGCTCGCGGGCTGGGTCTCCGACCTCACGACCCTGCACGACCTGACCGAGCGGCTGACCCGCACCGGCCGGCTCGACGCCGCCCTGGAGGAACTGCTGCACGCCGGAGCGGCCCTGGTGGGCGCCCGGCGCGGCCTCCTCGTCCTCGAACCGGACGACCGCCTGGGCCCGGACACCACCGTCGGTCTGGGCCTGGCCCGCGCCGACCTCGGCCACATCGAGACCGTCCCGCGCCACGCCATGCCCTACGGCGCCCTCCTCGACACCGCGGCCGGACTGCCCGGCGGCGACGGCGAGATCGTGCGCCCCGACCTGTTCGCGGAGGACAGCCTCGACCCCCGCCACCGGGAGGTGGCCGCCCGCCTCGGCTACGCCGCCGGGTACGCGCTGCCCCTGACCACCGAGGCCGCCGGCCGGCTCGGCGCCGCCCTGTGGCTCTACGACGAGCCCGCCGAACCGACCGACCGGCAGCGCCACCTCGCCGGCCTCTACGTCCGCTTCGCCACCGAGCACCTCGCACGCCTGATCGAGTGCGAACGCACGCGCGCGTGCATGGCGGCGATGACCGAGGAACTGCTGCCGTCCCGGCTGCCGCGCACACCCGGCGTGCACCTCGCCGCCCGCCGCCGCACCGGTTCGCACGGCGGCGGCGACTGGTACGACGCGCTGCCCCTGCCCGACGCCGCCCTCGGCCTCGCGGTCGGCTCCGTCACCGGCACCGGTCCCGGCGCGGTCGCCGCGGCGGGCCGGCTGCGCGCCTCCCTGCGGGCGTACGCGGTGATGGAGGGCGAGGACCCCGTCGCCGTCCTGTCCGACCTGGAACTGCTCCTGCGGCTGACCGAGCCCGCCCGCTGCGCGACCGCCCTGTTCGCCTACTGCGAGCCCGAGCTGCGCCGGATCACCGTCGCCGGCGCCGGGCACTGCCCGCCGCTGCTGGTCGGCGACCGGCGCACCGAGTACGTCGAGACGACCGTGTCCGCCCCCCTGGGCATGCTCGCCTGCTGGGAGGCGCCCAGCGTGGAGTTCCAGGTCGGCGCAGGCGAAACGGTGCTGCTCTACACCGACGGGCTGCTGCACCGCACCGGCGAGACCGTCGACCGCGCCTTCGCGCGGCTGCACTCCGCCGCGGCCGGCGTCCCGCGCGCGGTGCGCCACGACCCGGACGCCGTCGCCGACCACGTGCTGCGCACCGTCCTGCCCGACGGCCTGGACGTGACCGGCGGCACGGAGGACGTGGTGCTGCTGGCGGCACGCTTCGAGTAGGCCCGCGGACACCGCAGGTGACGGCGCTCCCGTAACAGGCGCTCTCCCCCCGGGCCCCTTCCGTACGACCGTACGATGGGGGTGGTCCAGTGCCGTATCGAGGAGGAAGACCGTGGCGGACGAGCTCACCCCGGAGACCCCGGAGACCGAGAGCGAGGAGCCGATCAAGCAGCGCAAGAACGGCCTGTACCCGGGCGTGTCCGACGAGCTCGCCGAGAACATGAAGTCCGGGTGGGCCGACACCGAGCTGCGCGGCCTGGAGCCGGTCGGGCAGGCGGAGCACACCGCCCGCCGCCGCGCCGCGCTGTCCGCCCGCTTCCCCGGTGAGCGCCTGGTGATCCCCGCGGGCAACCTGAAGACCCGCTCCAACGACACCGAGTACGCCTTCCGCTCCTCGGTCGAGTACGCCTACCTCACCGGCAACCAGACCGAGGACGGCGTCCTCGTGCTGGAGCCCACCGCGGACGGCCACCGCGCCACCCTCTACCTCCTGCCCCGCTCCGACCGGGAGAACGGCGAGTTCTGGCTCGACGGGCAGGGCGAGCTGTGGGTCGGCCGCCGCCACTCCCTGACCGAGTCCGAGGCGCTGTACGGCATCCCGGCCGCCGACGTGCGCGAGCTGGCGGGGAAGCTGCGCGAGGCCACCGGCCCGGTCCGTGTCGTGCGCGGCCACGACGCCGGCGTCGAGGCGGCCCTGACCGACAAGGTCACCGCCGAGCGCGACGAGGAACTGCGCGTCTTCCTGTCCGAGGCCCGCCTGGTCAAGGACGACTTCGAGGTCGGCGAGCTGCAGAAGGCCGTGGACTCCACGGTGCGCGGCTTCGAGGACGTGGTGAAGGTCCTCGACAAGGCCGAGGCGACCAGCGAGCGCTACATCGAGGGCACGTTCTTCCTCCGCGCGCGCGTGGAGGGCAACGACGTCGGCTACGGCACCATCGCCGCCGCCGGCCCGCACGCCTGCACGCTGCACTGGGTCCGCAACGACGGCCCGGTCCGCTCCGGCGACCTGCTGCTGCTGGACGCGGGCGTGGAGACCCACACCCTGTACACCGCCGACGTCACCCGCACCCTGCCGGTCAGCGGCACGTACAGCGAGATCCAGAAGAAGATCTACGACGCCGTGTACGAGGCCCAGGAGGCGGGCATCGCGGCGGTGAAGCCGGGCGCCAAGTACCGCGACTTCCACGACGCCGCCCAGCGCGTGCTCGCCGAGAAGCTCGTCGCATGGGGCCTCGTGGAGGGCCCCGTCGAGCGGGTCCTGGAGCTGGGCCTGCAGCGCCGCTGGACCCTGCACGGCACCGGCCACATGCTCGGCATGGACGTCCACGACTGCGCCGCTGCGCGCACGGAGACGTACGTGGACGGCACGCTGGAGCCGGGCATGGTCCTCACCGTCGAGCCCGGCCTGTACTTCCAGGCGGACGACCTGACGGTCCCCGAGGAGTACCGCGGCATCGGCGTCCGCATCGAGGACGACATCCTCGTCACCGAGGACGGCAACCGGAACCTGTCCGCCGCCCTGCCGCGCCGCTCGGACGAGGTCGAGACGTGGATGGCGGCCCTGAAGGGCTGACACCGGACACAGCGGCCGGGCACCCGAGCGGTGCCCGGCCGTACACATGCCCAGGGGGAGGGTTTTCGTGGACATCGGGGACTTCGGGGACGCGGACGGCTTCTGGTCCGCGGTCGGGGTGGACCTGCACCTGGAACCGGACGCGGCGGCGGGCCGCCGTGCGGGCCTGGAGAAGGCGCTCAGGGACGCCGTGCGGGACGGGCGGCTCACGCCCGGCTCGCGGCTGCCGGCGACCCGGCGGCTGGCGGCCGAACTGGGCGTCTCCCGGGGCACCGCGAAGGCGGCCTACGACCAGTTGGTCGCCGAGGGGTACCTGACGGCGCGCCAGGGCTCCGGCACCCGCGTCGCCGCCCTGCCCGCCGTGGACCGGCAGGAGCCCGGAGCGGCGGCACGCGCGCGTGCGCCCCGTCTCGACCTGCGGCCCGGCAGCCCCGACGTGGGCGCCTTCCCGGCGGCGGCCTGGCTGCGGGCGCTGCGCCGCGCCATAGCGACGGCGCCCTCGCTGGCGTACGACTACGGCGATCCGCGCGGCCGGATCGAACTGCGCACCGCGCTGGCGGGCTACCTGGGCCGGGCCCGCGGGGTCATCGCGCCGCCGGAGCGGATCGTGATCACCGCCGGGTACGTGCAGGGCCTGGCCCTGCTGACCCGCGTGCTGGACGGCGCCTCGGTCGCCATGGAGGACCCCGGACTGCCCTTCCACCGGGACGTGGTCCGGCACAACGGCGGCACCGTGGTGCCGGTACGGGTGGACGAGCGGGGCGTGCGGGCGCAGGACCTGGGCGAACACGGCGCCGTCGTCGTCACCCCCGCGCACCAGTACCCGACCGGGGTGACCCTGCACCCCGAGCGGCGGCGGGCCCTGACCGACTGGGCACGCGCGCGTGGTGCCCTGATCGTCGAGGACGACTACGACGGTGAGTTCCGCTACGACCGCCAGCCCGTCGGCGCGCTCCAGGGCATGGCGCCCGGTCACGTCGCCTACCTCGGCACCGCCTCCAAGACCCTCGGCCCCGCGCTGCGCCTGGGCTGGATGGTCCTTCCGCCGCACCTGGTGGACGCGGTGGCCGACGCCAAGCTGCACAGCGACCACCACACCGAGACCATCGGGCAGCTGGCGCTCGCCGAACTGATCGACAGCCACGCCTACGACCGGCACGTGCGCGCGTGCCGGCTGCGTTACCGGCGCCGCCGGGACCAGCTCCTGGACCGGCTGGGCCCGCGCCGCCGGGTGCGCGGGATCGCCGCCGGGCTGCACGCCCTGGTCGACGTCGAGGACGAGGACGCGGTGCTGGCCCGGGCTCAGGAGGAGTCCCTGGCCCTCGGCCGCCTGGCCGACCACTGGCACACCCCCGGCGCGGGACGGCCGCAGGGCCTCGTCGTCGGCTACGGGACGCCGAGGGAGCGGACCTACCCCGAGGCACTGGACGTCCTGGCGAAGATCCTGGACGAGGTCTGAGGGGCCGGAGACCGGCCCGCTGGGACCGGGAGCGTCCAGGGCGCCGGGCCCTGGGCGCTGGGCCTGTGGGTACTAGACCGCCACCAGAGGGGCGTTCTCGCGCCACTTCAGGATCTTGTCGAAGCTCACCACCGCCCCGCCGCGCCCCGGCTTGTTGCCGATATGGACGTGGTCGGCGAGTTCCCGGATGAGGCACAGGCCGCGGCCGTGCTCGGCCTCCGCGTGCGGGGCGCGCAGCGGCACCCGGTGGCCGCCGGCCGGGAAACCGGGGCCCGTGTCGGCCACCTCGATGCGGCACTTCTCCCCGTCGAGGTAGGCGGTCACGCGGTACGCTCCGCAGGCGGCGTCCCCGCCGTGCTCGACGGCGTTCGCGCAGGCCTCGCTCAACGCGACGGACAGGTCGTAGGAGACGTCGGGGTCGACGCCCGCCGTCTCCATGGTGCCGAGCAGGAGCCGGCGGGCGAGCGGCACGCTCGCGGCGTCACGCCGCAGATGCAGTGACCACCAGATGCTCATGCTCCAGCCTCCCGGCCGCGGCTCGACATACCGTTACGTATTGCCCCGCGTGCCCGGCCGTAAGCACCGAGTTGACGCGGAAACGCCCGACCGGCGGATGTGGTGCGGACGGAATCGGTGTATGCGTGGGACCATCCGCCGCAGAACGTGACCCACCTGGAGGTACCGCATCTTGTGGACCTGCCGTACGGCGCCCCGGTGCCCAGTGGGATGATGAGCGCGCCATGACTGCCCCCCACTCGCGCACGGCACCGGCCGGGCGCGGTCTCCGGCTGCTGCGGGCCGCGGTGTTCGCCGCGGTCTGCGTCGTGCTGGCCGCGGCCGGGCACACGCTGGGCTCGTGCGCGTCGGTCCCGCTGTGGACGCTGGGCGCGGGCTTCCTCGGGGCACTCGTGGTCGTCGTTCCGCTGGCCGGGCGCGCCCGCTCGCTGCCCGGCATCGCGGCGCTGCTCGCACTCGGCCAGACCGTGCTGCACGCCCTGTTCGCCCTCGGCCAGCACGGCGTGACGGCCATGGGGCCGATGACGTCGGCGAGCATGCCGGGACCGTCGGGCTCCGCGGCGCACGCGGGACACGCGCTGTCCGACGCGGCGCTGGTGGAGCGGGCCGCACGGTACATGTGCGGCACCACGACCGCCGGGATCACCCCGGCCCGCGCCTACCGGATCCTCGTCGACGCCCATCTCTACCCGGCGACCGCCCCGGCCCCGGCCGGCGCGGCCCACCCGGCGGACGCCCTGCCGACCGCCGGCCCCGTCGCTTCGCTGCTGGCACTGCTGCCGTCCCTGCCCATGCTGCTCGGGCACGTGCTCGCCGCACTGGCCGCGGGCTGGCTGCTGCGCCACGGCGACCTCGCGCTGCTCCGCCTCATGGCGCTGGAGGCGCACGGCGTCGCCGAGGGCGCGCTCGTACGGTCCCTGCGCGGGGCGCTCGCCCTGGCATGCGTCCTGTGTGCCGGGCTGCCGACGGCACCGGGCACGGGGCCGCGCTTCCCGCGCGCCGCCGACTCCGTCCTGCCCCCTCCTTCCACCACCGCGCTCCAGCACTCGGTGATCCGCCGCGGCCCGCCCGCCGCCCCCTTCACCCTCGCCGCCTGACGCGACGCGACCAGCGCTCCACCGGACCCGGCCGACCGGGTCCCGCCGGAGGGAGTGGCCGCCGTCGTGCGGCACACGCGCGTGCCCTTCCCCGGGTGATCCGCACCGTCGGACACACCGGCGGACATCCGGCGCACGCGCCCTCTCCCGACCACCGGAACACCACCGGAACAACCGGACCCACTCGAAGTGGAGTGCTCTTCGTGATGAAGGCCATCAGCCGCAAGACCTCTCGTCTCGCCACCGTCGGCGCCCTCGCGGGCACGGCCGTCCTCGCCGTGTCCGTCCCCGCGTTCGCGCACGTCACCGTGCAGCCGGAAGGCGCCGCGGCCAAGGGCGGCTACGCCGTCGTCGACTTCAAGGTGCCCAACGAGCGCGACAACGCCTCCACCACCAAGCTGGAGGTCAGCTTCCCGGCCGACCACCCGCTGGCCTCCGTGATGCCGGAGCCGATCGACGGCTGGAAGATCGAGGTCACCAAGTCCAAGCTGGCCAAGCCGCTGGAGATGCACGGCGAGAAGATCTCCGAGGCCGTCTCCAAGGTCACCTGGACCGCCGACGGCAAGGGCGTCCAGCCGGGCTACTTCCAGAAGTTCCCCCTCTCCCTCGGCGCCCTGCCCCAGGACGCCGACCAGCTCGTCTTCAAGGCCCTGCAGACGTACTCCGACAAGGAGGTCGTCCGCTGGATCGAGGTGCAGCAGAAGGGCCAGGCCGAGCCCGACAACCCGGCGCCCACGCTCCAGCTGACCGCCGCGGACGACGCCCACGGCGGCGCGGCTCGAAACGCCTCGGCCGGCTCCGAGCCCGCCGCCACCACCACCGCCGCCGCGAACGGCAGCGGCAGCGACACCACCGCCCGCGTCCTCGGTATCGCCGGCATCGTCGTCGGCGCGGCCGGCGTCGCCTACGGCGTGTTCGCCGGACGCCGCCGGACCGCCGCCTGACCCTGCACGCCCGCGCCGCGCACCGGGGCCGCACGCCGTCCGCCGTACGGCCCCCGTACCAGGGCACAGGCCCACGGCCCCGGTGCGCGCCGGAGTTATCACATCTGGGACATTTTTCTATGCGCAAGAAGACGTTCGCCGCGGCCGCCCTGCTCGCCGCCGCGACGATGACCCTGTCCGCCTGCGGCAGCGGCGACGACAGCGCCGCCCCCGCCACCGTCGTCGCCGAGGAGACCTCGAAGAAGCCCTCGACGGTCCTCGACCAGCCGTTCGACAAGCCCGACCTGGTCCTCACCGACACCCACGGCAAGAAGTACGACCTCCGCAAGGAGACCGCCGGCCGGCCCACCCTCCTCTACTTCGGCTACACCCACTGCCCCGACGTGTGCCCGCTGACGATGAACAACCTCGCGGTCGCCAAGAAGGCCCTGCCCAAGGCGGAGCAGGACAAGCTGCGCGTGGTGTTCGTCACCACCGACCCCGGCCGTGACACCCCCGCCGAACTCGGCAAGTGGCTCAACGGCATCGATCCCCAGTTCATCGGTCTCACCGGCGACTTCGCCACCATCCAGGCCGGTGCGCGCAGCGTCGGCATCACCATCGAACCGACCAGGAAGGACAAGAACGGCAAGCTCGTCTCCGTGCACGGCACCCAGGTGGTCGCCTTCTCCCCGAAGAACGACAGCGGTTACGTGGTCTACGACGAGGACGCCGGCGTCGCCGACTACACCAAGGACCTGCCCAAGCTCGTCGAGGGACAGAACCCGTGAGGCGCCTCAGCGCGGTGACCGCGCTGACGGCGGCGGCCCTGGCCGGCACGGTGCTGCTGACCGGCTGCGGCGGCTCCGCCTCCGGCGCGGAGCCCGGCGGGAAGGCCGAACTGTCCGTCAGCGCCGCCTACATGCCCCAGCCGGTCTCCGACTCGATGGCGGCCGGCTTCCTGACGATCGTCAACAAGGGCGACGCCGAGGACGAGCTGACCTCCGTCACCAGCGACGCCGCCGGCTCCGTCACCGCGCACCGGACGGTCGGCGGGACCATGCGGGAGGCCGGCTCGCTCCCCGTTCCCGCCCACGGGCGGCTCGTCTTCAGGAGCGGCGGCAACCACCTGATGTTCGACATGCTCAAGCACAAGCCCCGCCAGGGCCAGACGGTCACCGTCGAACTGCACTTCGCCCACTCCGGCGACCTGCGGGTCGAGATGCCGGTGAAGGCGGCCACGTACAGCCCCGAGACCGGACACTGAGGGAGGGACCACCTTGACGCAGACCATCGCCCCCCGCGTCCGGAACCTGGTGCTGCTGTTCCTGGCCGCCACCGGCGCGCTCCTGGCCGGCGCCGCACCGGCCTCCGCGCACGCCGCGCTGACCGGCAGCGACCCCCGGCAGGGGGCGGTGGTCGCCGAGGCACCCGCCCGGGTCTCCCTGACCTTCTCCGAGAAGGTCGCCATGAACGACGACTCCCTGCGCGTCCTCGACCCGGCCGGCCGCCGGGTCGACACCGGCAGGCCGTCCAACACCACCGGCACCACGTACACCCTGGGACTGCGCGGCCGGCTGGCCAAGGGCACGTACACCGTCACCTACCAGGTGGTCTCCGCCGACAGCCACCCGGTCGCCGGCGCCTACACCTTCTCCGTCGGAGCACCCTCCAAGACCTCCGTCGTGGCCGGCGGCCAGGACGTGGGCGGCGGACCCGTCGGCTGGCTGTACGGCATCGGGCGCTACGTCTCCTACGCCGGCTTCATCGTCCTGGCCGGCGGCGCCGCCTTCGTCCTCGCCTGCTGGCAGCGCGGGGCCGGAGTGCGGGCCGTGCAGCGGCTCGTCGTGTCCGGCTGGGTCGCGCTCACCGCGGCGACCCTGGCCCTGCTGCTCCTGCGCGGCTCCTACACCACCTCCGGGAAACTCGGCGACGTCCTCGACCTGAACCTGCTCGGCGAGGTGCTCCAGACCAAGACGGGCGCCGCCCTCGTCTCGCGGCTGCTGCTGCTCGCGGCCGCGGCCCTCTTCGTCGCGGTCCTCTTCGGGGCCTACGAGAAACGCGAGGACGAGGAGAAACGGGACCTGACGTTCGGACTCGCGATCGGCGGCGTCGTGGTCGCCGCCGGACTGGCGGCGAGCTGGGCCCTGGCCGAACACGCCTCGGTCGGCCTCCAGCCCGGCATCGCGATGCCGGTCGACGTCGTCCACCTGCTCGCCGTGGCCGCCTGGCTCGGCGGACTCGCCGCACTCCTGGTCGCGCTGTACCGGGCACCGGCGGACACCCCCGTCGGCGCCCCGGCCGTACGCCGCTTCTCCCGGGTCGCCTTCGGCTCCGTGGTGGCCCTCGTCGCCACCGGCGTCTACCAGTCCTGGCGCCAGGTCGGCTCGTGGCCGGCGCTGACCGGCACCCGCTACGGGCAGTTGCTCCTCGTCAAGGCCGGCCTCGTCGTCCTCATGGTCGGCGTCGCCTGGACCTCCCGGCGCTGGACGGGCCGGCTGGCCGGCACGGTCACCGGCCGGGCCGCGACCGCCCCCGCGAACCCTGGGACGCAACACGGTCCGCAGCGGGCCCAGGACCCGGCGCGGACAGAACCCGTGGGCGCGCGGAAGAGCACCACGCAGGCACCGGGGCCGGCCGACGGCGACTCCCGGCGCGCCGCCCAGCTGGCCCGGCAGCGGGCCGCCGTGGACGCGGCCCGGCAGAAACGGGAGCGGACCGCCGACCCGAACCGGTTCGGGCTGCGCCGTTCCGTCATGGCGGAGGCCACGGTCGCCGTCATCCTGCTCGCCGTCACCACGGTGCTGACCCAGACCGAGCCCGGCCGCACGGAGGAAGAGGCCAAGGCCGCCGCGTCGTCCTCGGCCTCCTCGTCCTCCGCCTCCTCATCGGAGGCAGGGGCCGTCACCCTCGACATGCCGTTCGACACCGGCGGCCAGGACGGCAAGGGCGTGGTCCGGCTCGACATCGACCCCGCGCGCGTGGGCGGCAACGAGATGCACGTCTACGTGCAGCGGCCGGACGGGAAGGCGTTCGACGTCCCCGAGATCAAGACCGCCTTCACCCTGACCGCCCAGAAGATCGGTCCGCTGTCCGTCACCCCCGACCACATCACCACCGGCCACTGGGCGGCCAGTGGAGTACAGATCCCCATGGCCGGCTCCTGGAAGGTCGCCGTGACCGTACGGACCTCCGACATCGACCAGGTGACCGTCTCCAAGAACATGCAGATCGGCTGACCCACCATGACCGACCAGTCCACCCCGAAGGCCGCCGCCGCACCGGCCTCCTCGCCGACCCGCCCCGAGGCCGGGCAGGCCGGAGCATCCGGCGGAACCGGTGTCTCACGCCGGCGGCTGCTCGGCACGGCCGGTGCCACCGGGCTCGTCCTCGGCGCGGCGGGCGCGGCCGTCGGCTACACCTCCGCACCCGCCGGTGCCACCCCCCTGACCGCCCTGGGCGCGGGCCGGGCGGCGTTTCACGTGAAACATCAGCCCGGCATCACCGACCCCCTCCAGGCCTGCGGCCACCTCATCGCCTTCGACCTGGCACCCGGCGCGGGCCGCAAGGAGGCCGCCGCACTGCTGCGCCGCTGGTCGGACACCGCCGAACGGCTGATGGCGGGCGAGCCCGCGGCGCACGGCGACACGGACGTCGCCCGCGACGCGGGCCCCTCCTCCCTCACGGTCACCTTCGGCTTCGGCCGGACGTTCTTCGACCGCACCGGCCTGCAGAAGCAGCGGCCCGCAGCCCTCGACCCGCTGCCCGACTTCTCCTCCGACCGGCTCGACAAGGCCCGCAGCAACGGCGACCTGTGGGTGCAGATCGGCGCCGACGACGCCCTGGTCGCCTTCCACGCCCTGCGCGCCGTCCAGAAGGACGCGGGCGCCGCGGCCCGCGTGCGCTGGCAGATGAACGGCTTCAACCGTTCCCCCGGCGCCACCGCGCACCCGATGACGGCCCGCAACCTGATGGGCCAGGTCGACGGCACCAACAACCCGAAACCGCACGACGCCGACTTCGACCAGCGGATCTTCGTCCCCGCCGAGAGCCGGCCGGCCTGGATGGCGAACGGCTCCTACGCCGTCGTACGCCGTATCCGCATGCTCCTGGACGACTGGGAGAAACTGCCCCTCACCCAGCAGGAGAACGTCATCGGACGCCGCAAGTCCGACGGCGCACCGCTCAGCGGAGGAACCGAAACGACCGCCATGGACCTGGAGAAGACCGGCAGGGACGGTTCCTACGTCGTCCCCGTGAACGCCCACGCCCGCATCACACGCCCCGACCAGAACGGGGGCGCGGCCATGCTCCGCCGTCCCTTCTCCTACCACGACGGCTTCGCCGCGGACGGCACACCGGACGCGGGTCTGCTGTTCATCTGCTGGCAGGCGGACCCGCTGCGGGGCTTCGTGCCGGTGCAGCGCAAGCTGGACCGCGGCGACGCGCTGTCGCAGTTCATCCGGCACGAGGCGAGCGGCCTGTTCGCCGTGCCGGGCGGCGCGGGCAAGGGCGAGTACGTCGGGCAGCGGCTGCTGGAGGGATGAGCCCCGGGCTCGGCGCCGCACCCGGGTGACGCCGCACCCGGGCCCGGGCCCGCGCACCCGGCCCGCCCCGGACCGGAGGGCCTAGGGTTGAGGACATGTCAGCGAGCTACGCCTACCTCGGCCCCGAGGGCACCTTCACCGAAGTGGCGCTGCGCACCCTCCCCGAGGCGGCCACCAGGGAACTGGTCCCCTACGTGTCCGTGCAGTCCGCGCTGGACGCGGTCCGCGACGGCGAGGCCGAGGCCGCTTTCGTGCCGATCGAGAACTCCGTCGAGGGCGGCATCACCACCACGCTCGACGAACTGGTCGCGGGCCGGCCTCTGGTGATCTACCGCGAGGTGCTCCTGCCGATCACCTTCGCGCTGCTGGCCAGGCCCGGCACCTCGCTCGCCGGCATCAAGACGGTGACCGCCCATCCGGCCGCCCAGCCCCAGGTGCGCAACTGGCTGAAGACGCATCTGCCGCACGTCCGGTGGGAATCGGCCGCCTCGAACGCCGACGGGGCCCGACTGGTCCAGGAGGGCCGCTACGACGCGGCCTTCGCCGGTGAGTTCGCCGCGGCACGGTACGGACTGGAGGCCCTGGAGAGCGGCATCCACGACGCGGAGAACGCGCAGACCCGGTTCGTCCTCGTCGGCCGCCCCGCACGGCCCGCCGCCCCGAGCGGCGCGGACAAGACGTCCGTGGTGCTGTGGCAGCGCGACGACCATCCCGGCGGGCTGCGCGACCTGCTGGGCGAGTTCGCCGGCCGGGGGATCAACCTCATGCTGCTCCAGTCCCGGCCGACGGGCGCGGGAATCGGCAACTACTGCTTCTGCGTCGACGCCGAGGGGCACATCACCGACCGCCGGATGGCCGAGGCCCTGATGGGCCTGAAGCGGATCTGTCTGCAGGTGCGCTTCCTGGGTTCGTACCCGCGCGCGGACGTCGGCGCGCAGGCCCCGCGGCCGCCGCTCGCCGGGACCTCGGACGAGGAGTTCGCGGCCGCGGCGGACTGGGTGGCCCGCTGCCAGGACGGCCGTTTCTAGTCGCTCTCCGACCGGATGTGACCGGTCCTACCTGCAGATCTTCATTGTCCACAGAAGTTATCCACAGGTCCTCTTCTCGACCTGGGGACAAGTCGACACCGAAGGGCGACTCGGTCGACAAATCGCCCTACATCCCCTCATCCGGCTCGCCACCCCGCAGGTCACCCTTCGTCCACCCGTTTCCTTTGGTTCATCTTTTGGGGCGACCCCTTTCCACCCGAAAGTGGGTGTCCGGCCGGTTCGATCCGGGAATTCTTCCCGCGGCCGACACTTCTGGAGTGATCAATTCCGGAGTCCACAGGAGTTGCGCACAGCCTGTGGATAACTCAACGCGGGGTGGGGATTCCTGTGGACAACTCACCTCTCAAGTCCCCCTGCGCACAAGGCAGTCCGGTCAACGGGACCGCCACCGCCCGCACCCTTCCAGGGTGCCGGACACCCTCCATTGACACGACGCGCAATTCGTCCACGACGGCGGGTACGGCCATGCGGCGGTGCGGTCCGGAATACTGGGTCGTGAGCCCGAACGCCGCACCGGTAGCCTTGAGCACGTGATTGACCTTCGTCTGCTCCGTGAGGACCCTGACCGTGCGCGCGCCTCGCAGCGTGCCCGTGGAGAGGACGTCGCCCTCGTCGACTCCCTCCTGTCTGCCGACGAGCGGCGCAGGTCGTCCGGCGTCCGCTTCGACGAGCTGCGCGCCGAGCAGAAGGCGCTGGGCAAGCTCATCCCCAAGGCTTCAGGCGACGAGAAGGCCGAGCTGCTGAAGAAGGCGAGCCAGCTCGCCGCCGACGTCAAGACGGCCGACGCGGAACGCGACGCCGCCGACGCGGAGACCCAGGAACTGCTGCTCCGCCTCGGCAACCTCGTCCACCCCGACGTGCCCGTCGGTGGCGAGGAGGACTTCGTCACGCTGGAGACGCACGGCACCATCCGCGACTTCGCCGCCGAGGGCTTCGACCCCAAGGACCACCTGGAGCTGGGCCAGCTCCTCGGCGCGATCGACGTGGAGCGCGGCGCGAAGGTCTCCGGCTCGCGCTTCTACTTCCTCACCGGTGTCGGCGCCCTGCTGGAACTGGCCCTGGTGAACGCGGCGATCAGCCAGGCCACCGCGGCCGGCTTCACCCCGATGCTCACGCCGGCGCTGGTGCGTCCGCAGTCCATGGCGGGCACCGGTTTCCTCGGCCAGGCCGCTCAGGACGTCTACCACCTCGACAAGGACGACCTCTACCTGGTCGGCACGTCCGAGGTGCCGCTGGCGGCCTACCACATGGACGAGATCATCGACGCCGAGCGGCTGCCGCTGCGCTACGCGGGCTTCTCGCCGTGCTTCCGCCGCGAGGCCGGCTCGCACGGCAAGGACACCCGCGGCATCTTCCGCGTGCACCAGTTCGACAAGGTCGAGATGTTCTCCTACGTCGCCCCGGAGGACTCGCAGGCCGAGCACCAGCGGCTGCTGGAGTGGGAGAAGCAGTGGCTGACGTCGCTGGAGCTGCCGTTCCGCGTGATCGACGTCGCCTCGGCCGACCTGGGCGCCTCCGCCGCACGCAAGTTCGACTGTGAGGCGTGGATCCCGACCCAGGGCAAGTACCGCGAGCTGACCTCGACCTCGGACTGCACCGAGTTCCAGTCGCGGCGCCTGTCGATCCGTGTCCGCGACGGCAAGCAGGTCAAGCCGCTCGCCACCCTCAACGGCACCCTGTGCGCCGTGCCCCGCACCATCGTCGCCATCCTGGAGAACCACCAGCAGGCCGACGGTTCCGTGCGCGTGCCCGAGGTGCTGCGTCCCTACCTCGGCGGCCGGGAGGTCCTGGAGCCGCTGGCCAAGTGACCGCCACCGTCTCCCAGGGCGTCGGCGAGACCTCCGGCGGCCTGCCCTACCGGCTGATCGCGACCGACCTGGACGGGACGCTGCTGCGCTCGGACGACTCGGTCTCGCCGCGCACCCGTGAGGCCCTGGCGGCGGCCGCCGCCGCCGGTGCCGCGCACATCGTCGTCACCGGCCGCGCGGTCCCCTGGACGCGGCACATCCTCGACGACCTCGGCTACAGCGGCCTCGCGGTCTGCGGTCAGGGCGCCCAGGTCTACGACGCCGGGGAGCGGCGCCTGCTGACCTCGGTGACGCTGGACCGGCAGCTGGCCAAAGTGGCCCTGGCCAAGATCGAGGCCGAGGTCGGCCCGCTGTACCTGGCGGCGAGCCGGGACGGCCTGGACGGCGAGGTGCTGGTGGGGCCCGGCTACGCCCTGACGGGCGCCCTGCCCGGCACGCCGCTCACGGACGTCTCGGACCTGTGGAGCGCCCCGCTCAACAAGATCTACATCCAGCACCCGGCCCTGTCCGACGACGAACTGGCCGAGGCGGCCCTGCGGATCGCGGGCGGGTTCGTCTCGGTCACCATGGCCGGCGAGGGCATAGTGGAGCTTCTCCCGCTCGGCCTGTCCAAGGCGACGGGGCTGTCCCTGGCCGCGCGGCGGCTGGGTCTAAAGGCGGCCGACACGCTCGCCTTCGGCGACATGCCCAACGACATCCCGATGTTCGCCTGGGCCGCCCACGGCGTGGCCATGGCCAATGCCCATGACGACCTGAAGGCGGTCGCGGACGAGGTCACCGCCTCCCACGACGAGGACGGCATCGCGGTCGTGGTGGAGCGGTTGCTGGGCTGAGACCCGGCCTCGCCCACTACTCCGGGCCGCGTCGGCCGCTCCGGCCTGCACCGACGGGTCGCACCGGAGACGGCCGATGCAGGCGGTACATGCCTGTCACGCCGTGCCGACCGGCGGGGTTCCTGGGCCGTGCGGGCCGACGCCGCCGTACAGACGGCACGGGCCGGTGCGGTCCGTAGCCGTGCAGGCCGGCGCTGTCCGTACAGGTCATTCAGGCCGTAGAGGCCGGTGCAGGCCGTGCAGGTCTTCAGGCCGCACAAGCCGGTGCAGGCCGTGCGGCAGCCGGTGCGGCCGTGCGGGCCGGTGCCGCAGACCGGCCCGGCCCGTCAGCGGCGTCGCCACCGGCGGCGCACCTTGCTGAAGAACCACCCCGCCAGCGGCTCGTCGGAGCGCCACGGCTGCGGTTCGGGAGCCTGGCCGCGCCAGCGGGCGGCGAGCATCCGGGCCCGGGCCGAGGGCTCGGTGGCCTCGGCGGCCCGTACGAAGTCGGTGTCGAGGACGACGTCGTCCCATCCGTCCCCGCTCGTGCGCCGGTCCTCGCCCCGCGGAGTCTCGCCCCTCATCTCCGTCCTCCTGGTCTTCCGTCCACTGCGCCCAGTGTGGGCGTACGGCGGTGAAGCCTCCGTCAAGGGCGAGCGGGGCCGCCGGACCGCGGCGCCCGCCCGTTCCTCACTCCTCGCCGGCGAGGGTCAGGGACCGCAGTTTCTGACCGGCGTACCAGGTGGCCAGCACCGTCACCAGGACCAGCAGGACCGTCGCCGTCGTCAGGCCCACCTCGGAGGTCACCAGGTCTCCGCCGGCGACCTTGTGCGCGACCGCCAGGGCCCACTGCTGGATGCTCAGCGTGCGCGCGCCGGGCACCAGGGAGCCGAACAGCGCCTCCCAGACCAGCGCGTACACCAGGCCGAAGACCACCGCGTGCCGGGAGACCGTGCCCAGCAGGAGGAACAGGGCGGCGTAGGCGATGGAGGCGACCAGGGCGGCCACGGTGTAGGCCACCGCGATCTGCTGGCCGTTGCCGTTGAGGATCAGTCCGGCGATCAGTGTCGGGACCGCCGAGAACACCATGGTCACGGCGATCGCCACGATCAACTTGGTGAAGATGATGACCGGCCGCTTCAGCGGTTTGGCCAGCAGGTACACCACCGAGCCGTCGTCGATCTCCGGACCGATCGCACCGGTCCCGGCGATGACGCCGATGATCGGCACCATGGTGGCGAGCGCGAAGCCGCCGAGGACGTTGACCGCGGTCTGGTCGTCGGCGCCGGTGAGGGCGCGCACGACGACCGCGATGACGATCAGCAGCAGGGGCAGCGCACCGAGGATGAGGGCCCGGCGGCGGCCGAGCAGGGCTCGGTAGGTGAGCCGGGCGACTGTGGGGTCGTACATTTCGGCCTCCTACGCCGCGACCAGATACGAGAAGACGGACTCGAGGGACTCGTCGGACGGCGAGACCGTGTGCAGCCGGATGCCGTGGTCCCGGGCCACCCGCGGCAGCAGGGTGGTGAACCGGCCGAAGTCGACGGCCTGGATGCGCAGCGCTCCTTCGGCGAGGTCCACCTCGATGCCGGAGGTCGACGGGTCCGCGATCAGTGCCGCCGCGAGGGCGCGGTCGTCACTGGAGCGCACCAGGTAGCGGTGCGGGCGGTCGGTCATCAGGCGGCGGATCTTGCGGAAGTCACCGCTGGCCGCGTGCCGTCCGGCGACGATGACCTCGATGTGCCAGGCGAGCTGCTCGACCTCCTCCAGGATGTGGGAGGAGAACAGCACCGTGCGGCCCTCGTCGCCCATGCGCCGCAGCAGGTCCATGAGCTGCATGCGCTGGCGCGGGTCCATGCCGTTGAACGGCTCGTCGAGCAGGAGCAGCGAGGGGTCGTGCACCAGGGCGCTGGCCATCTTCACGCGCTGCCGCATGCCCTTGGAGTACGTGGAGATCTTGCGGTCCTGCGCGTACTCCATCTCGACCGTGGCCAGCGCCTTCTGTGCCGCCTTGGCGCCCAGGCCGTGCAGTTCGGCGTTGGCGACGACGAAGTCGCGGCCGGTGAGGAAGTCGTACATCGCCTCGCGCTCGGGGACGACGCCGATGTGCCGGTAGATCTCCTCGTTGCGCCACACGGGCCGGCCGTCCAGGGTGACGGTGCCGGTGGAGGGGGCGAGGAATCCGCCCATCATGTTGATCAGCGTGGACTTGCCGGCGCCGTTGGGGCCGAGCAGGCCGGTGACGCCGGGGCCGATCGTCATGGTGATGTCGTTGACGGCGACCACGTTGCCGAACCAGCGGGAGACGTGGTCGATGCTGAGCGTGGTCACAGTCCCACCTTCTTGTAGCGGCGCAGCAGGAGGCCGTAGGCGCCGGCGATGAGGCCGAGGACGACCAGGACGTAGACGACGCCCTGAGCGCTGCCGGGGCCGACGGCGCCGGGGGCGGCGGAGGTCGCGCCGAGGAAGGCCGTCTGGATGCCGTCGATGAGGGTGACCGGTGAGAACAGGCCGATCCAGGGGATGGCGCTCGTGCTGTTCTGGGCGTCGGCGATGGCCTCCAGGGTGGAGACCGCGCCGTAGGAGATGACCAGGACGGCGATCACGGCCGCGATGCCGAAGCCCCGGCGCGGGGTGATGGCGGCGATGACCAGGCCGATGCCTGCGAAGAGCAGTGAGAGCAGGGCCACGGAGACGAGTCCTTCGGCGAATCCCTTGGTCTGGTCGGCGAAGTCGAGCTTGGCCAGCAGCGCGCCCACGTAGAGGACGAGCAGCGGTGCGGCGGTCAGGATGAACAGCGCCGAGGCCAGTGCCGCGTACTTGGCGCGGACGTAGTCGGCGGTCTCGATGGGCCGCGAGAAGTACAGCGGCACGGTCTTGAAGCGCAGGTCGCGCGAGACGGACTGCGGTGCCTGTGAGGCGACGTACAGGCTGATGACGCCCTGCATGATGATGGCGTAGCGCGTGTAGTCGACGGGGAGGTCCTTGGCCTTGGTGGCGACCGCGACGGCGACCATGATGGCCGCGGGCACGCACATCACCACGAACAGCAGCATCGGCAGCACCTTGGACTTCACCGAGCGTCCGAGGCCGTAGGAGCCGCGCAGGGACTGCGAGTACAGCGAGCGGCGGGCGTAGGCGCGGCCGAGGCGGGGGCCGTCGTAGTTGCGGTAGCCGATGTTGTGGATGCGGGTCTGGTCGCCCGCGGGCGGGGCCGGATTCCGCAGGGGCTGCTCAAGCGACATGGTCGGCCGCCTCCTTCCGCTGTCCCTCGCGCTGTTCGTCTTCGTCCCGGAAGACCTCGGAGATGTGGTGGCGGCGCTGCTCCATGCGGACCAGGCCGAGGCCGAGGTCGGCGATCACGTCCCGCACCAGGTCGTGGGTCTCCTCGCCCTGGGCGGTGAGCAGCAGGACGTGTCCCGCGCCCGGCAGCCCGGTGCCGTCCTCGGTCTGCACCCCGCGCGCGTGGAGCGCCTCACGGACCGCGCGGGTGCCGTCCGGGTGTTCGTCGCTGTCGGTGACCTCGACGGCGAGGGTGGTCGTGGTCTGGGTGAAGTCGGTGGTGGAGCTGGAGCGCAGGAGCTTGCCGCCGTCGATGACGACGACGTGGTCGCAGGTGCGCTCCAGTTCGCCCAGCAGGTGGGAGGTGACCAGGACCGAGATGCCGAAGTCGGTGTGGATGCGGCGGATGAGGCCGAGCATGTCGTCGCGGCCGACGGGGTCGAGGCCGTTGGTCGGCTCGTCGAGGAAGACCAGCTGCGGGTCGTGCACCAGGGCCTGGGCGAGCTTGACGCGCTGCTTCATGCCGGTCGAGTAGCCGCCGATGGGGCGGTAGCGCTCCTCGTAGAGGCCGACGTGGCGCAGGGTGTCGGCGGTGCGCTCGCGGGCGGCGGTGGGCGGCAGGCCGGACATGCGGGCCATGTGGACGACGAACTCGGTGGCCGAGACGTCCGGTGGCAGGCAGTCGTGTTCCGGCATGTAGCCGACGCGCTCGCGGATCGCGGCGCCCTCGCCGGCGACGTCGAGGCCGAGCACCTTGGCACGGCCCTCCGTGGCGGGGGACAGACCCAGCAGGATCTTGATCAGTGTGGACTTGCCGGCTCCGTTGGCGCCGACGAGTCCGGTCACACCGGGTCCGACGTCCACGGAGAGCCGGTCAAGCGCGGTCACCCGGGGGAACCGCTTGCTCAGGCTTTCGGTCGCGATCACAGTCACGTCTTCGACGATAGTGACGCCCGCCACGCGAGTCGTCAGACCCCAGAGCCGTCTTGCGGTCCCTCTTGAGTATTACGGGGCCCTAGGGGGCGCACCCCTGGGGTAGCCCATGTTCCGGGACATCCCGGCCCTACCAGGCCGCGCCCCCACTCTATTGACGTTCCGTCTAACAACTGCCACAGTCGCCGGAGTCACGTGACGGGCACCCGGTCCCCGGCGAAGGCGAGCACGGGGAGCGTGCCGCCGGGCGGAGGGAAGGTGATGCGCGTGTCGCCGCTGAAGGGGGCGCGGGAGCGCCGGGTACGGACCGGCGAGGTCGAGCTGTGCGTGGCCGAACTGGGGGATCCGCGCAGGCCGACGGTGATCCTGGTGCACGGTTACCCGGACAGCAAGGAGGTCTGGTCCGAGGTGGCCGAACGCCTCGCCGGACACTTCGGGCTGCACGTCGTGCTGTACGACGTCCGCGGTCACGGCCGCTCCACCGCGCCCCGGCCCCTGCGCGGCGGATTCACGCTGGAGAAGCTCACCGACGACTTCCTGGCGGTCGCCGACGCGGTCAGTCCGGACGCACCGGTGCACCTGGTGGGGCACGACTGGGGCTCGGTGCAGGCCTGGGAGTTCGTCACCGTCCGGCGCACCGAGGGCCGGATCGCCTCCTTCACCTCCCTGTCCGGCCCCTCCCTGGACCACTTCGGCCACTGGATCAACTCCCGCCTGGCCCGCCCCACTCCGCGCCGGGTGGGCCAGCTCCTCGGCCAGGGCGCCAGGTCCTGGTACGTCTACCTGCTGCACACCCCCGTCCTGCCCGAACTCGCCTGGCGCGGCCCCCTCGGCCGGCGCTGGCCGAAGATCCTGCAGCGCGTGGAGAAGGTTCCCGCCGGCGACTACCCGACCCGCTCGCTGCCGCGGGACGCCGCGCACGGCGCGTGGCTGTACCGCGACAACGTACGGGCGCGCCTGCGCAGGCCGCGGCCGGACGCCCGGGCCCACGCCCCCGTGCAGCTCATCACCCCTGTGAACGACGCCTTCCTCTCCGAACGGCTGTACGACGATCTGGAACAGTGGGTCCCGCGTCTGGTGCGCCGGACCCTTCCGGCGCAGCACTGGGTCCCCCGCACCCGGCCCGACCGGCTGGCCGACTGGATCGCCGACTTCGTGACCGCCGACGGGGCCGGACGGCCCTCGCCCGCCGCCACCGGACCGTACGCCGACCGGTTCGCCGGCCAGCTGGTCCTGGTCACCGGCGCGGGCAGCGGCATCGGACGGGCCACCGCGCTCGCCTTCGCCCGGGCCGGGGCTCGCGTGGTGGCCGTGGACCGGGACGCCGGGGCCGCGGCGCGCACGGCCGGACTGGCCCGGCCGCTGGGTGCGCGGGAGGCCTGGGCGGAGACCGCCGACGTCGGTGACGAGCGGGCGATGGAGAAGCTGGCCGAGCGGGTCGCCGCCGAGTACGGCGTGGTGGACGTGCTGGTGAACAACGCCGGCATCGGCCTGTCCGGCTCGTTCTTCGACCACACCACGGAGGACTGGCGCAAGGTCCTCGACGTCAACCTGTGGGGCGTGATCCACGGCTGCCGGCTCTTCGGGAGGCAGATGGCCGAACGCGGCCAGGGCGGACACATCGTCAACACCGCGTCGGCGGCGGCCTACCAGCCCTCCCGGGCGCTGCCCGCCTACAGCACCTCCAAGGCGGCGGTGCTGATGCTCAGCGAGTGCCTGCGGGCGGAGCTGGCCGGGCAGGGGATCGGGGTCACGGCGGTGTGTCCCGGATTCGTCGACACCGGCATCACCTCCACGGCGCGCTTCGCGGGGGCCGACGCGGCCGAGGAGGAGCGCCGCCGGAAGCGCGCGGCCCGCCTGTACGGGCTGCGCGGCTATCCGCCGGAGAAGGTCGCCGACGCGATCCTGCGCGCGGTCGTCCGGGACGCCGCGGTCGTACCCGTGACCCCGGAGGCCCGGCTGCTGCACGCGATGTCCCGCTTCACCCCGCGGGCGCTGCGCAGGCTGGCCCGGGTGCGCCCACCCTTGTGAGAGCCGCCCGCCACGGCCGTCCCGGGCGGAAACGTCGGCCGTCCCGGGCGAAGCCCCCGCGGACCCTTCGGTTGTCCACAGTTTTCTGCCCGATCCTGTGGATAACTTCACATCGCTGTGGATCAAACCTCCCCGGCAAAAAAGTTCTGCGTGAGGCTCGTCTCTCCCGGCAAGCTGGTGGCATGGACGAGAGACGCACGGTGAAGGTGTCGAAGTACCTCTCCCGGCACCTGCGCCACCAGCCCGGAAGGATCGGGCTCACGCTGGACGAGGCGGGATGGGCCGGGATCGACGCCCTGCTCGCGGCGGCGAGCGCGCACCGCTTCGGGATCACCCGCGAGGAGCTGGACCAGGTGGTCGCCACCGACGGCAAGCGGCGCTTCGAGATCCGCGGCGACCGCATCCGGGCGAGCCAGGGTCACAGTGTCGACGTCGACCTCGGGCTGCCGCCTGCCACCCCGCCGCCGTACCTCTGGCACGGGACGGTGGCCCGCTGCCTCGGGGCGATCCGCGCCGAGGGTCTGCGCCGCATGAACCGGCACGACGTGCACCTCTCGGCCGACCGGGAGACCGCGACCCGGGTGGGCGCCCGCCGCGGCCGGCCGGTCGTGCTCACGGTGGACGCCGGCGCCATGCACCGCGACGGGCACGTGTTCCGGGTCAGCGCCAACGGCGTGTGGCTGACGCAGGCCGTACCGCCCCGGTACCTGCGCTTCGCTTCCGGCCACTGACCGGTCGGGCATGATCGACGGCATGCGTCACCGTCTCGCCACGACCGAAGCCGCCGTCGCCGCCTGCCGCGCCCTCGCCTCCGCCTACGGGCGTGAGATCGAGGTGACCCATGACATCGGCGCCGACCAGACCTCGCGGCGCAGCGCAGCGGGCGTGGGTGTCACCACCGACCCGGACGGTTCGCTCCCGCACGAGGCCTTCGTCGAGTTCGGTGGCCTGCCCCGCACGGCCGTACGGCTCTACCCGGAGGAGGACGCCCTGATCACCGTGGAGGGAGTGGAGTTCCACGACCTGCCCCGCGACGACGTCCCCGCCTTCCTCCGTGCGCTGTGGGACGGCACGGCGTTCGTCAGGGCGCGCCGCTTCCCGCCCGGTTACCGCCTGGTCGTTCCGCTGCCCGGCGACCGTACGTACAAGGAGCCGGTCCCGGTGATCGGCCTCACCCCGTGGCTGAACAGCCGCATGCGGTGACCGTTTCACGTGAAACGGCCGGACCCGCTTAGGCTCGGGCTCATGAGTCTGCGTCTGAGCACCGTCATCCTTCCGCACCGCCGCTGGCACGAGGGCGGCCGTTCGGCGTGGACCCGTGCCGAGCAGCTCGGCTTCCACACCGGTTACACCTACGACCACCTGTCCTGGCGCACTTTCCGGGACGGCCCGTGGTTCGGTGCCCTTCCCACGCTGACCGCCGCCGCGACCGTGACCGAACGCATGCGTCTGGGCACCCTGGTGACCTCGCCGAACTTCCGGCACCCCGTCACGCTGGCCAAGGAACTCATCTCGCTCGACGACATCTCCGGCGGCCGGCTCACCCTGGGCGTCGGCGCGGGGGGCACCGGCTTCGACGCCACCGCGCTCGGTCAGGACCCCTGGACGCCACGGGAGCGCGCCGACCGGCTGGCCGAGTTCGTACCGCTGCTGGACCGCCTGCTGACCGAGGACTCGGTGTCGTACGAGGGTGAGTTCTACTCGGCGCACGAGGCACGGAACATCCCCGGGTGTGTGCAAAGGCCCCGGCTGCCGTTCGCCGTGGCGGCCACCGGCCCGCGCGGCCTGCGGCTCGCGGCGCGCTACGGGCAGGCCTGGGTGACCACCGGCGCCCCCGAACTGTTCGAGAACGGCACGCCGGAGCAGTCCGTCCAGGCCCTTCGCGGCCAGATCGAGAAGCTCGGTGCCGCGTGCGAGACGGTCGGCCGTGACGTCCGCACGCTCGACAAGATCCTGCTCACCGGGTTCACCCCCGACCGCGGACAGCCCCTGCTATCCGTCGGCGCCTTCGTCGACTTCGCGGGCCGTCACCGGGACCTGGGCTTCACCGAGATCGTGATCCACTGGCCGATCGCCGGCTCGGACTTCGCGGCGGACGAGAAGGTGTTCGAACGGATCGCCATGGAAGCCCCCGCCCAGCTGGCGTGACGGAGGCGACCTCTCAGATGTGCGCAGTCCCGCACGGGCGTGCGGGCATATGCGGGACAATGAGCCGGTGACCTCAGCGACGCGACAGCCCGAGCCCCCGGCCTCTTCCCCGCTCACGACCTCGCTCGCCCAGGGAGGCGCACCCGCCGTTCCGCCACGGCTGATCGCCACCGATCTTGACGGAACGTTGCTGCACGACGACAAGTCGGTCTCCGCACGCACGGTCGCCGCCCTCGCCGCCGCCGAGGAGGCAGGCATCGAGGTCTTCTTCGTCACCGGCCGGCCCGCCCGCTGGATGGACGTCGTCAGTGACCACGTGCACGGTCACGGCCTCGCGATCTGCGGCAACGGAGCGGCCGTCGTCGACCTGCACGGCGGCCCCGGCGCCCACCGGTTCGTGAAGGTGCGCGACCTCGCCCTGGAGAACGCTCTGGACACCGTACGGCTGCTGCGCGAGGCGGCGCCCGGAACGGCGTACGCGATCGAGCAGACGTACGGGTTCCACCAGGAGCCGGACTATCCGAAGCTGCTCATGGAGGCACCGGACACGCTGGCGCCCGTGGAGGACCTGCTGGCCCCGGGAGGCGCCGCCACCGGACAGCCGATCCTCAAGATCCTCGCCGCCCACCCCACGATGGAGCCCGACGGCTTCCTCACCGTGGCCCGGCTCGCCGTCGCGGAACGCGCCACCATCACGCGCTCCAGCCCCAGCGCCCTGCTGGAGATCAGCGGCCCGGGCGTCTCCAAGGCCAGCACGCTCGCCCTGTGCTGCGCCGAACGCGGCATCTCGCACGAGGAGGTCGTCGCCTTCGGCGACATGCCGAACGACATCGAGATGCTCACCTGGGCCGGTCAGTCGTACGCCATGGGCAACGCACACCCGGACGCCGTCGCCGCGGCGACCGGCCGGACCGCGGCCAACAACGAGGACGGCGTGGCGCTGGTGATCGAACGGATCCTCGAGCAGCGGCGGTGACGGCGGCACACGCCTGATCCGCCTGATCCGCCGGGGCACCTGGGTTCCGCAGTGACGCCGTGTCGACAGGCACCGGGCGGTCCGCGGCGCGGACCGGAGCGGCCCACTCGTCGCGGCCCCGGCGGCCTGTCGTGCCCGGTAGGCGCCTGACGTGCACCACGGGCACTGACCGGCCCGGATTCCCCAGGTCCGTTCGTGGGGGAGCATGCCGGGCTCGCGGGCCCGGCACCGCACCCCCGGTCCGGCCCGATCCGCACGAAAGCCCCTAGCGGGCCCCCACCAGCAGCTCCGCCGCCCTCTCCCGCTCGGCCATCCGCCGCAGCGGGCCCGGCAGCGCGGCCAGCTCCGCGTACGGGCCGCGCTGGACCACCCGGCCCCCGTCCAGCACGATCACCTCGTCCACGGCCTCCAGCCCGGCCAGACGGTGCGTGATGAGCAGCGTCGTACGGCCCTCGGTGGCCCTCAGCAGATCGGCGGTGAGCGCGTCGGCGGTCGGCAGGTCGAGATGCTCGGCCGGCTCGTCGAGGACGAGGACGGGGAAGTCGGCGAGCAGCGCACGGGCCAGTGCCAGCCGCTGCCGCTGGCCCCCGGACAGCCGCGCCCCGTGCTCCCCGACGAGTGTGTCGAGGCCGTCGGGCAGGCTGTCGGCCCAGTCCAGCAGCCGGGCGCGCCCGAGCGCGTCCCGCAGCTGCGACTCGCTCGCGTCCTTCTTCGCGAGCAGGAGGTTCTCCCGCACCGAACTGTCGAAGAGGTGCGCGTCCTGGGCGCACAGCCCCACCCACCGCCGTACGGCGTCGCCGTCCAGGGCGCAGGCGTCGGTCCCGCCGATGCTGTAGACCCCCGCCCGCGGGTCGAGGAAGCGCAGCAGGACCTGCGCGAGCGTCGACTTGCCGGCCCCGGACGGCCCGACGACGGCGACCCTGCGCCCCTCCTCCAGGGTGAGGTCCAGCCCGGCGAGCGCGTCCCTGTCCTGCCCCGGGTGGCGGGCCGTGAGATGCCGGACGGTGAGCGGGAAGGGGGACTCGGGCGTGGGCCGCGGCGTCTCCGGCTCGCGCACGGGCTCCGGCGCGTCCAGGATCTCGTACACGCGCTCGGCGCTGCGCCGCACGCGCTGCCGGTACTGCCCGGCGAGCGGCATGCCGAGGACCGCCTCGAAGGCGGCCAGCGGGGTGAGGACGACGACGGCCATGGCCACCCCGCTCAGCCGTCCGCCGGCCACGGCCTGGGCGCCGACGAGCGCGGCGGCCGCCACGGTCAGCCCGGAGACGAGCGCGGTGAGCCCGTCGCCGAGCGCGGTCGCGCTGGCGGCACGCGAGGCGATCCGGGTCAGTACGGTGTCGGCGCGCCGGGTCTCCGCGCTGCGCGCCGGCAGCGCCCCGGCGACCGTGAGTTCGGCGGTCCCCGTGAGCAGGTCGGTCACCCGTGTGGCCAGGGCGCCGCGTGCGGGGGCGAGTCGCTGCTCGGCCCGGCGTGCGACGGCAGCGGTGACCAGCGGGACACCCGCCCCGGCCAGCAGCAGTCCCGCGGCGAGGACCGCCCCCGCCTCCGGCAGCAGCCAGGCCGTGAAGGCCACGGACGCGACGGAGACGGTCACGGCGGCACCGACGGGCAGCAGCCAGCGCAGCCAGTAGTCCTGCAGGGCGTCCACGTCGGCGACCAGCCGTGTCAGCAGGTCGCCCCGGCGTGTCCGGCGCAGCCCGGCGGGCGCGAGCCGCTCCA
This sequence comes from Streptomyces sp. NPDC006743, assembly GCF_040703815.1. NCBI lineage: Bacteria > Bacillati > Actinomycetota > Actinomycetes > Kitasatosporales > Streptomycetaceae > Streptomyces > Streptomyces sp. NPDC006743. The sequence goes on from NZ_JBEYJA010000039.1 coordinate 35,650, forward strand.
GCCTCCGGTAGACGGCGACCCGGGTGTCGGCGAGCATCCGCAGCACCGCGTCGTGCGACACCAGCCGCTCGGCGTAGCGGAAGACGGCCCGGCCGATGCCGAAGGCGCGGGTCGCTGTGACGGCCACCATCAGGTAGAGCACGGGCGGATGCTGGGAGGCGCGCGAGATGAGCCATCCAGAGGTGGCCATCAGACCGACGGCGCTGCCGAGGGCGAGGCTGCCCAGCAGCAGTGCGAGAGCGAGACGGGCGCGCCGGCGGCCCGCCGTCGCGCGGACCCGTGCGAGGACCGCGCCCGCCGCCGGCACGGAGGTGGGGGCGTTCAGGGGTGCCAGGGCTTCGGGCGGCCGCGTGTCCGTTTCCGCGGGCCGGCCGGTGCCGGTCGCCACCGCCGTGCTCGTCCCCTCCCGCGCCTCGGTGTCCTCCAGCCGCACCACCCGGTCCGCGAGGTCGAGCAGTGCGGGACGGTGCACCACGAGCAGCACGGTGCGTCCGGCGGACAGCCGGCGCACCGCCTCCACGATCTCGGCCTCCGTCGCCCCGTCCAGAGCCGCCGTCGGCTCGTCGAGCAGCAGGACGGGGCGGTCGGCGAGGAAGGCCCGGGCGAGCGCGAGCCGCTGCCGCTGTCCCGCCGACAGGCCCGCGCCGTCCTCGCCGAGCACGGTCCGCACCCCGTCGGGCAGCGCGTCGACGAAGCCGAGCGCTCCCGCGTCGGCCAGCGCCGCGCGGACCGCCGTGTCGTCCGCGCCGGGCCGCGCGAGACGGACGTTCTCGGCGATCGTCCCGGCGTACAGGTGGGGCCGCTGCGGCACCCAGGCGATGCGTGACCGCCACTGCTCCGGATCGATGTCGAGGAGGTCGGTCCCTCCGACCCGTACGCGGCCCGTGGTGGGGTGCAGGAAGCCGAGCAGGACGTTCAGCAGCGTCGACTTGCCGGCTCCGCTCGGGCCGACGAGTGCCACGGTCTCCCCCGGCCGCACGGCGAAGGTCACGTCGGTCACGGCGTCCGCCGACCGCCCGGGGTAGCGGACGCTCACGCCCTCGAAGGCGAGGGCCCCGGCGGGAACAGCCCCCGTACCCGACTGTGGAACCGGTGTCTGCAGCACATCGAAGATCTCCTCGGCCGCCGCCAGCCCCTCGGCCGCCGCGTGGTACTGCGCGCCCACCTGGCGCAACGGCAGGTAGGCCTCCGGCGCGAGCACGAGGATGACCAGGCCGGTGTAGAGGTCCATGCCGCCGCTGACCAGCCGCATGCCGATCGTCACGGCCACCAGGGCCACCGAGAGCGTGGACAGCAGCTCCAGCGCGAAGGAGGACAGGAACGCGATCCGCAGCGTGCGCAGGGTCGCCCGCCGGTACTCGTCCGTGATGCGCCTGATCGACTCCGCCTGTGCCTTGGCGCGGCCGAACACCTTCAGGGTCGGCAGGCCGGCCACGACGTCGAGGAAGTGTCCCGAGAGGCGGGACAGCAGCCGCCACTGGCGGTCCGTGCGCGACTGGGTGGCCCAGCCGATCAGCGTCATGAAGACGGGGATGAGGGGCAGCGTCGCCACGATGATGGCCGCCGAGCCCCAGTCCTCCGTGACGATCCTGGCCAGTACCGCCACCGGGACGACGACCGCGAGGCCGAGCTGCGGAAGACAGCGCGAGAAGTAGTCGTCCAGGGCGTCGATACCGCGTGTGGCCAGCGCCACCAGCGAGCCGGTCCGCTGCTCGCCGAGCCAGCCGGGGCCCAGCGCCGCCGCGTGGGCGAGCAGCCGGCCGCGCAGTTCGGACTTCACCGCGGCGCTCGCCCGGTGCGCTGCCAGTTCGGTGAGCCAGGAGACCAGCGCCCGGCCGCCGGCGACGGCCACCAGCAGCAGGAGCGGCCTGTGCAGTTCACCCACGGGCATCCGGTGCTGGAAGGCGCCGACCACCACCTCCGCGATGAGCATGGCCTGCGCGATGACGAGTCCGGCGCCCAGGGCCCCGAGGCCGATGACGGCCGCCAGGAAGAGCCGGGTGGCCCGGGCGTAGCGAAGAAGACGCGGATCGATCGGTTTCACGTGAAACATGCCCTTCGGTCCCGAGGGGTGTGTTTCACGTGAAACACACCCCTCACCGGACTCAGTGCGCGGCTTCGGCGAGGTGCTGGGTGCCGATCCGCTTGCGGAAGACCCAGTACGTCCATCCCTGGTAGAGCAGGACGATCGGTGTGGCGATCCCCGCGCACCACGTCATGATCTTCAGGGTGTAGGGACTGGAGGAGGCGTTGGTGACCGTCAGGCTCCAGTCCGCGTTCAGCGTGGACGGCATGACGTTCGGGAACAGCGACAGGAACAGCATCGCCACGGCGGCCACGACGGTGACGCCGGACAGGGCGAAGGACCATCCCTCACGTCCGGCCTGGTTGGCCACCAGCGCGGCGACCAGCGCGACGACCGCGACGACCAGGGCCACCAGGCTCCGGGCGTTCCCGGTGTCGGCCTGCGTCCAGAGCAGGAAGGCGAGGGCCGCGACGGCCGTCACCAGGCCCACGCGCAGGGCCGTCCGGCGCGCCCGTTCCCGGATCTCACCGACGGTCTTCAGCGCCGTGAACACCGCGCCGTGGAAGGTGAACAGCGTCAGGGTGACCAGTCCGCCGAGCAGCGCGTACGGGTTGAGCAGGTCACCCAGGCTGCCGGCGTACTCGAGATTCCGGTCGATCTTGACGCCGTGCACGATGTTGCCGAAGGCCACGCCCCACAGGAAGGCGGGGATCAGCGAGCACCAGAAGATCGCGTGCTCCCAGTTGCGCTGCCAGTTCTCCTCCGGCCGCTTGGCCCGGTACTCGAAGGCGACACCGCGCACGATGAGGCAGACGAGGATGACGAGCAGGGGCAGGTAGAAGCCGGAGAACAGCGTGGCGTACCACTCGGGGAAGGCGGCGAACGTCGCGCCGCCCGCGGAGAGCAGCCAGACCTCGTTGCCGTCCCAGACGGGGCCGATCGTGTTGATCAGCACCCGCCTCTCGGGCCGGTCGCGGGCGAGCAGCTTGGTGAGGACGCCGACCCCGAAGTCGAACCCCTCCAGGAAGAAGTAGCCGGTCCACAGGACGGCGATCAGGACGAACCAGACGTCGTGGAGTTCCATGACTGTGCCTTCCTCGGCCTAGTAGGAGAAGGCCATCGGCTTGTCGGCGTCACGGTGGTCGCCGCCGATCTTCGTGGGCGGGTTGAGGTCGGCCTCCGTCAGCTCGGGCGGCCCCGCCTTGACGTACTTGGCGAGCAGCTTGACCTCGACGACGGCGAGGATGGCGTACAGCGTCGTGAAGACGGCCATGGAGGTGATGACCTCGCCCTGGGAGACACCGGGGGAGACCGCGTGCCGGGTCTGCAGCACGCCGTAGACGGCCCACGGCTGACGCCCCATCTCGGTGAAGATCCAGCCCCAGGAGTTGGCGATCAGGGGGAAGGCCAGGGTCCAGACGGCGATGCGCCAGTACCACGCGGTCAGCTGCGGGCTGAGCGCCTTGTTCCGGAACAGCACCAGATGCGGTACCTCGTCCTCGCCGACCCGCAGATGCTGCGGCAGCATGAACTTCTTGCGGGTCAGCCAGAGTCCGGCCAGGCCGATGGCGAAGGAGGCCATGCCGAACCCGATCATCCATCGGAAGCCCCAGAAGGTGACCGGGATGTTGGGCCGGTAGTCACCGGGCCCGAACTTCTGCTGCTCGGCCTTGTTGACGTCGTTGATGCCGGGGACGTAGGAGCTGAAGCTGTCGTCGGCGAGGAAGGACAGCAGGCCGGGTATCTCGATGGCGACCGAGTTGTGGCCCTTCTCGACGTCGCCGTAGGCGAAGATCGAGAACGGGGCGGGCTTCTGGCCGTCCCACAGGGCCTCGGCGGCGGCCATCTTCATCGGCTGCTGCTTGAACATGACCTTGCCGAGGGTGTCGCCGCTGATCGCGGTGAGCAGGCCGGCGATGACGACGGTGATCAGCCCGAGCCGCAGGGACGTCTTCATCGCGCCCACGTGCTTCTTGCGGGCGAGGTGGTAGGCGGCGATGCCGACCATGAAGGCGCCTCCGGTGAGGAAGGCGGCGGAGAGCGTGTGGAAGGCCTGGGTGAGCGCGGTGTTCTGGGTCAGGACGGCCCAGAAGTCGGTGAGTTCGGCGCGTCCCTTGGCCTTGTTGATCCGGTAGCCGACGGGGTGCTGCATCCACGAGTTGGCCGCGAGGATGAAGTACGCCGACAGGATCGTGCCGAGCGAGACCATCCAGATGCAGGCCAGGTGGATCTTCTTGGGCAGCTTGTCCCAGCCGAAGATCCACAGGCCGATGAAGGTGGACTCGAAGAAGAACGCGATCAGAGCCTCGAAGGCGAGCGGGGCACCGAAGATGTCACCGACGAAGCGGGAGTAGTCCGACCAGTTCATGCCGAACTGGAACTCCTGCACGATGCCGGTGACCACACCCATGGCGATGTTGATCAGGAAGAGCTTGCCCCAGAACTTGGTCGCTCTGAGGTACTTCTCCTTCTCCGTCCGCACCCAGGCCGTCTGCAGCCCGGCCGTCAGGGCGGCCAGGGAGATCGTCAGGGGAACGAACAGGAAGTGGTAGACGGTCGTGATGCCGAACTGCCAGCGCGCCAGTGTCTCCGGCGCCAAAGCCAGGTTCACGTCGTCACTCTCCTTACGCCGCCGGTCGTGCGGCGGCGGTTTGCCCTATTGTGTCCTACGCAACACGGCAGCAATCGGACGCGCTTGTGAACGCGTTCACATTCACAAGCAATTATGACGTACCGATTTTCGGTTCCGCACCGGGGGTCCCCCCTTCGCCTCCGCGTCAGCCCCTTGGCAACAACTTCAACAACTTGTTGAATTGCCGGTCATGCAGATACGGATCTCCTGGCCCGCCGGCCGGCTCACCGCCCGCCTCGACGACACCCCCACCGCCCGGGCGCTCGCCGGGGAACTGCCGCTCGTCTCCACCGCCCGCACCTGGGGCCAGGAGGTCTACTTCGACACCGGCGTCCGTGTTCCACGTGAAACCGACGCTCTGCAGGTCGTCGAACCCGGCACGGTCGCCTTCTGGACCGACGGGGACGCGCTGGCCCTCCCCTACGGGCCCACGCCCATCTCGCACGGCGACGAATGCCGTCTCGCCGGCCCGTGCAACGTCCTCGGCCGGATCGACGGCGATCCCCGCCGCCTCTCCACGGTCCGCGACGGCGACCCCGTGCGCGTGGAGCGGCTGGACGACTGAGGGCCCGCCCGGCGGATCGACCGCGGGAGACCCACGCCGCCGGGCAGACCCTCAAGGACCGGCCACAGCGCCCACCCCTCCATGGGCGTACCGGTCACGACACCTCGTGACCGCCTGCTCGCGCGCGGCCGCAGCGCTCGCGCCGCAGCAAGAGGTCACGCCGCGGCAGCGGGTTCACGCCGTGGCGGGTGCTCACCCCTCCTTGTGGAAGGCCTCCGCCGTCTTGAGGAAGATGTCGTTCGCCTCGCTCTCCGCGACGGTCACCCTCACTCCCTCACCCGGGAACGGCCGCACGACCACGCCCGCCCGCTCACAGGCCTCGGCGAAGGCGACAGTGCGCTCCCCCAGCCGCAGCCACACGAAGTTGGCCTGCGTCTCGGGGACGGTCCAGCCCTGGGCGCGCAGCGCGTCGACCACGCGCGTGCGCTCGCACACCAGCGAGCCGACCCGGCCCAGCAGCTCGTCCTCGGCGCGCAGGGAGGCGATCGCCGCCTCCTGCGCCAGCTGGCTCACGCCGAACGGCACCGCGGTCTTGCGCAGCGCCGCCGCGACCGGCTCGTGGGCGATGGCGAAACCCACCCGCAGCCCGGCGAGACCGTAGGCCTTGGAGAAGGTGCGCAGCACGCAGACGTTGGGCCGCTCGCGGTACAGGACCGCGCCGTCGGGCACCTCGGGGTCGCGGATGAACTCACGGTAGGCCTCGTCCAGCACCACCAGCACGTCGCTGGGCACCCGGTCCAGGAACCGCTCCAGTTCGGGCCTGCGCACCACCGTGCCGGTCGGGTTGTTCGGATTGCAGACGAAGATCAGACGGGTGCGGTCGGTGATCGCGTCCGCCATCGCGTCCAGGTCGTGCACATCGCCCGGCGTGAGCGGCACCTTCACCGAGGTCGCCCCGCTGATCTGGGTGATGATCGGGTACGCCTCGAAGGACCGCCAGGCGTACATGACCTCGTCGCCGGGACCGCTGGTGGACTGGATCAGCTGCTGGGCGACCCCGACCGAGCCGGTGCCGGTGGCCACGTGGGAGGCGGGCACCCCGAAGCGCTCGGCCAGCTCGTTGATCAGGTCGGTGCAGGCCATGTCCGGGTAGCGGTTGAAGGAGGAGGCGGCCGCCGTCACCGTCTCCATGACGCCCGGCAGGGGCGGGTACGGGTTCTCGTTGGAGGACAGCTTGTAGGCCACCGGGCCGTCGGCCGCGGCGGGCTTGCCGGGCTTGTAGGTGGGGATGCCTTCCAGCTCGGCGCGCAGCTTCGGGTTCGTCTCGCTCACCGCTGTCCTCCTCGTGACCACCGCCGACTCAATACTCCATACCTTATGAGGATTGGGCGTCCCTGCGAATGGGTCGGAGGCCATCACTCCTTCCGGCTTCCCCGGCGCCGTCCACCACGCATCGAGGGCATCCCTGTACGAAAATGCACGAACGAGGGGCGCGTCTCACATATATCTACGCGCCGGTGGCTTGCGCCGTGGCGCGCATCGCTCGTGCAGGTGAGTTGAGACCTCTTCGAGACCTCGAAGGCTCGACAGGCTCACGGGTGCCGTCGCATCGCGTCCTTGGCCAAAACCGATCAACTAGCTGGCTTTCTTAGGTAGTTGACCCCACCTGGCCATGCAGAAACGTGCCTGCCAATACGTGCATATGCGTCCGCACTACCCCACCGCATGAGCCCTACTATCGGCTCGCCATGACAGCAGCAGGGAAGCACCAGGTGAGCCGCGCGGAAACCTCTCGTCGAGGCAGTCGGCCGGGCCGGGCGGGCATCAGAGACGTGGCCGCCGCCGCCGGAGTCTCCATCACAACCGTCTCCGACGCCCTCAACGGCAAGGGCCGGCTCCCGGACGCCACCCGCCGCCACGTCCGTGAGGTCGCCGACCGGCTGGGGTACCGCCCCTCGGCCGCAGCACGCACACTCCGTACCGGCAAGTCGGGCCTCATCGGCCTGACCGTGACGACGTACGGGGATGAACCTTTCACCTTCACCGAGTTCGCGTACTTCGCGGAGATGGCGCGGGCCGCCACCTCGGCCGCGCTCGCCCGCGGCTACGCGCTCGTCATCCTCCCGGCGACCTCACGCCACGACGTGTGGTCGAACGTCGCCCTGGACGGCACCGTCGTCATCGACCCCTCCGACCAGGACCCGGTCGTCAGCGAGCTGGTCCGGCAGGGGTTACCGGTGGTCAGCGACGGCCGCCCGGCCGGCACCCTCCCGGTCACCGCCTGGGTCGACAACGACCACGAGGCCGCCGTCCTGGACATCCTCGACCACCTCGCCGAGGCCGGTGCCCGCCGCATCGGCCTGCTCACCGGCACCACGACCGACACGTACACCCACCTGTCGACCACCGCCTACCTGCGCTGGTGCGAGCGCGTCGGCCAGGACCCCGTCTACGAGGCCTACCCCGCCCACGACCCGTGCGCGGGCGCCGTCGCCGCCGACCGGCTGCTGGCGCGCCCCGACCGGCCCGACGCCGTCTACGGCCTGTTCGACCCGAACGGCACGGACCTGCTCGCCGCCGCCCGCCGCTACGGCCTGCGGGTCCCCGACGACCTGCTGCTGGTGTGCTGCAGCGAGTCCACGGTCTACGCCAACACCGAGCCGCCGATCACCACGCTCTCCCTCAAACCGCGCCGCATCGGCACCGCCGTGGTCCAGCTCCTCATCGACGCCATCGAGGGCGTCGAGTCGGACCAGCCGGTCCAGCAGGTCATACCGACCGAACTGATCGTGCGCACCTCCTCGCAGCGGCGCCCGCCGCGCACGACCGTCAGCCCGCCCAGATCGCCGGAGGAGCAGTAAGGACAGCCCGTCGCGGGATCGCCGAAGAGGGCCCAATCGGGGCGAAAGCCGCGGTGAACCTGAGTCCTGCTCCGATTCACCACCCCTGGGTCATCACACGGCGCGATCCGCATTCCTATGATGGGCGCACGACACCGCGGGCCGCTGCGACCAGGCAGTCCGATGCGGTGCAGATGCGGCGCGATGGTGGAGGGGTCGATGACTCAGGGGGCCGGTCAGGGACCCGAGGCGGAACGGACGGCGACATTGCGCGACTTCCGGGTGCCCGCGTACATGAACGAGACCGGTCCGTACGCCCCCAGCGCGCCCCCCGCCGACACGGCGCCGCCCCTGGGAGAGAGTCCTTCGGCGCCCGAGGAGGGCTACCCGGACGCGTACACGCCCACCCAGCGCGACCTGCCCGTCATCCAGCGCGGGGACACGGCCCAGGCGGTGTCGGAGCCCGCTCCGCTGCCGGCCGCGCAGCCACCGGCCGGTCCCGGCCCGCTGTACGTCGTCGGCGACGTGCACGGCTACCTCGACCAGCTGGTCGCCGCCCTCCAGGAGCAGGGCCTCGTCGACTCCGCGGGCCAGTGGTGCGCGGGCACCGCGCGGCTGTGGTTCCTCGGCGACTTCACCGACCGCGGCCCGGACGGCATCGGCGTCATCGACCTGGTGATGCGGCTGTCCGCCGAGGCGGCGGCGGCCGGCGGCTACTGCAAGGCCCTCATGGGCAACCACGAACTCCTCCTGCTCGGCGCCAAGCGGTTCGGCGACACACCCGTCAACTCCGGTGCGGGCACCGCCACCTTCCAGGCCGCCTGGCTGCTCAACGGCGGCCAGAAGTCCGACATGGACCGCCTCCAGGACCACCACCTGCAGTGGATGGCCCGCCTCGACGCGGTCGAGGAGGTCGACGGGTACCTCCTCGTGCACTCCGACACCACCTCCTACCTCGACTACGGCGACTCGATCGAAGCGGTCAACGACACCGTCCGCGAGACCCTCACCCGCAACGACGCGGACGAGTGCTGGGACCTGTTCCGCAAGTTCACCAAGCGCTTCTCCTTCCGCGACGAGGGCGGCGCCGACGCCGTGCGCTCACTGCTCGACACGTACGGCGGCACCCGCATCGTTCACGGCCACAGCCCCATTCCCTATCTGCTGGGCGAAGTCGGCTCCGAGGACGGCGACGAGACCACGGGCCCGCTCGTGGAAGGCCCGCACGTCTACGCCGACGGCCTCGCCATCGCGATGGACGGCGGCGTCACCATGGCCGGAAAGCTGCTGGTCCAGCAACTGCCGCTCGACGTCTGACCCTTCGGCGACCCGGTCCACGAGGCCGGGCCGGACACAGCTCGGCGCGCAATTTGTGGAAACCCCCTGTCACCGCGCGCCGTGACGGCTCTACCATCGGCTTATCCGTAGCAGGCTCCCCTCCGTTTCTGCCCGACGGCTCGCCGTCATGCGAGCCCCAAGCCCTACGGAGCATCGGGGGATGCACATGAACAGCGTTCCGCAGCACCTGCTGAGCGAGGACCGCCAGGCGTACGAGCGGATCCTCGATGAGGCGCTGCGCTCCGCCCCGGACCGCCTGGACCCGACCGCCGTCGGACAGCGGCTCACCACCGGACAACTGCGCACCATGGCCCTCAACGCCACCGCCCTGATCACCGCCGCAGCGGCGACCGAGTACCAGCACTACGTGAAGGTCCGTGAGGAACTGCGCCGGCCGGCGCCCTCCGTCGCGACGTCCGTCCGCGAGAGGGGCACCGCAGAAACCGGCGGGACCACGGCCGGGCTGGCGGCCGCCGTCGGAGACGCCGTCGAGACCAGCGGTGCCGGCGCCGCCGCCGTGGTCGCGGTCCTCGCCCCCGTCCTCGCGGGAATCGCCGCCGCCCTCTTCCTCCTCGTCGGATACGCCCTGAAGATGCTCGACCCGGTGCCGGCGTTCGCCCAGAGCCTGGTCACCGTGGGCTGGGTCTTCGGCGCCGTGACCGCGGCCGCCATCCTCGCGGCCGGGGTGGCTCTGCTGCTCACCGCGCTGCGCAACCGCCCCTCCGCGGGCTCCGCGCCGTACGGGGAGGCCGACGAGGAACTCGCCCGCGCACGCGACGCCTGGCACGACGCGCTGCTCGAACGCGGCATCCTGCCCTTCCTCCGCGACGCCCTCGCGGCCGCCGGAACCGCCACCGCGCAGCGGACGGACCCGTCGGCGCCGGGCGGCCGCATGCCGCAGCTCGGCTACGGCCGCCCGGGCTTCAGCAGCCCGGGCGACCAGGTCACGGGCTCCCGCCCGAGCTTCTCCAGCCCCGACTTCAGCAGCCCGGACTTCGGAGGACCGGAACACCGACCGGAGTGACCACCCCGGCCGGTACGGGCCCACGGGCTCCCCACCGGACGCACACGGCGGCACGTCCGGCACGGGTTGCCCTCCCGCGCCGCGAGCGGTCAGCGGCTCCGCACACCCGCGACGCGAGCGGCAAGGCCCCACACATCCGAGCCACGACCCGCCGGCCTCCCCACGCACCACCCGGAGACCGGGCCGCCGGGCGGGAGGCAGATGCCCGGAAACCCGCCCGACCCCCGCCCGGCAGCCGACACTTCTACTCCGCGAGCGGCAGGTACACCCGGTTGCCCGCCGCGGCGAACTCCTTGGACTTCTGGGCCATGCCCTCCTCGATCTCGGTCCGGCTGGTGCCGTGCTCCCGGCGGATGTCCTGCGAGATCTTCATCGAGCAGAACTTCGGGCCGCACATCGAGCAGAAGTGGGCCGTCTTCGCGGGCTCCGCCGGCAGGGTCTCGTCGTGGAACTCCCGTGCCGTGTCCGGGTCGAGGGCCAGGTTGAACTGGTCCTCCCACCGGAACTCGAAACGGGCGTCGGAGAGGGCGTCGTCCCACTCCTGGGCACCCGGGTGTCCCTTGGCGAGGTCGGCCGCGTGCGCGGCGATCTTGTAGGTGATGACGCCGGTCTTGACGTCGTCCCGGTTCGGCAGGCCCAGGTGCTCCTTGGGCGTGACGTAGCAGAGCATCGCCGTGCCCCACCAGGCGATCATGGCGGCGCCGATCCCGGAGGTGATGTGGTCGTACGCCGGAGCGACGTCCGTCGTCAGCGGTCCGAGCGTATAGAACGGAGCTTCATCGCAGATCTCCTGCTGAAGGTCGATGTTCTCCTTGATCTTGTGCATCGGGACGTGCCCCGGGCCCTCGATCATGGTCTGTACGTTGAAACGCTTGGCGATCGTGTTGAGTTCCCCGAGCGTCCGCAACTCCGCGAACTGCGCCTCGTCGTTGGCGTCCGCGATCGAGCCCGGCCTGAGTCCGTCGCCGAGGGAGTACGTGACGTCGTAGGCGGCCAGGATCTCGCAGAGTTCCTCGAAGTGCTCGTAGAGGAACGACTCCTTGTGGTGCGCGAGGCACCAGGCCGCCATGATCGAACCACCGCGGGAGACGATGCCGGTCTTGCGGTTCGCGGTCAGCGGCACGTACGCCAGGCGTACGCCGGCGTGGACCGTCATGTAGTCCACGCCCTGCTCTGCCTGCTCCACGACGGTGTCCTTGTAGATCTCCCAGGTCAGCTCCTCGGCCCTGCCGTCGACCTTCTCCAGGGCCTGGTAGAGCGGCACCGTGCCGATGGGGACGGGGGAGTTGCGCAGCACCCATTCACGGGTGGTGTGGATGTTGCGGCCGGTGGAGAGGTCCATGACGGTGTCGGCACCCCAGCGGGTCGCCCACGTCATCTTCTCGACCTCCTCCTCGATCGAGGAGGTCACCGCGGAGTTGCCGATGTTCGCGTTGACCTTCACCAGGAAGCGCTTGCCGATGATCATCGGCTCGGTCTCCGGGTGGTTGACGTTGGCCGGGAGCACCGCGCGGCCCGCCGCGATCTCCTCACGGACGACCTCGGGAGAGACGTTCTCCCGGATCGCCACGTACTCCATCTCCGGTGTGATCTCCCCACGGCGCGCATAGGCGAGCTGCGTCACGGCCTGGCCGTCCCGGCCCCGCCGCGGCTGGCGCGGCCGGCCCGGGAACACCGCGTCGAGGTTGCGCAGCCCCCCGCGCGGCGAGGTGTGCTTGACCCCGTCGTCCTCGGGGCGGACCGGACGGCCCGCGTACTCCTCGGTGTCGCCGCGGGCGACGATCCAGTTCTCCCGCAGCGGAGCCAGACCGCGGCGGACATCGGTGTCGACGAGCGGATCGGTGTACGGGCCCGACGTGTCGTACAACGTGACCGACTGCCCGTTGGTGAGGTGCACCTGACGGACCGGCACCCGCAGGTCGGGGCGTGAGCCCTCGACATACGCCTTGTGCCAGCCGATGGACTTCCCGGTCTCCTCACGGGAAGCGGTCTGCTCCCCGTCGCTGGACAACTGCTCGGAGGCAGGCGTGCGTACGTCCTTGTTGGTCATGAGACCTACTCCCTACGCCGGCATTACCCGGTAACAGGTTCGGCGGTCGACGCAGCGGCTTCCGTCCGGCGGCGTTTCCCGCGGAACGTCGCTCGTTCCACGTGAAACATCGCGAAGACGGAGGTCAGCGCCCTCTCAGCCCGGTGCTCCGAGCTCCCGCGTGTGCAAAGGTGCCTCCACGCTAGCGTCATCCATGGCGCGGTGAACAGTGGGCCCCGGCCGTTCTTGCGATGATCTGGCGGTGACCACGACGCAGCAGTTCCCCCCTCCACCCCCCGAGCCGCGGCGCGGATCCGGCACCCGGCACGGGCGAGAACACGGGCAGGAACACGAGCGCGGACAGGGGCACGAGCACGGCCACGAGAACGGACAGGCCGAGGGAACCCTGCGCACGGACGACCACAGGACCGGCCGCCCGGACAGTCCGGGAGGCGACCACGCACACGGCCACGCCCACAGTCACAGCCATGGTCCTGCCGCCCCGGTCTCGCAGCACCTCCGCAAGGTCATCGCCGCGGTCCTGATCCCCTTCGCCGCCGCGGTGGCGGTCGGGCTCGCCGTGCTCTGGCCGGGCGGGAGCCCCGCCCACGAGCGCACCGGCGTGGGCTTCGACCGGCAGACGCAGCAGGCCACGGTCACCTCGGTGGTGTCGGTGAGCTGCAAGGCGGTGAACGCCTCCGGTGACACGCCGGCCGGTGACACCTCCACCGCCGAGGGCCCTTCGGCCCCGGCGCAGTCGGCCGGCACCTGCAAGAAGGCCACGATCCGCGTCGACACCGGCAAGGACAAGGGGCGCACCTTCACCGAGATCGTGCAGCCGGACCAGTCACGGCAGTTGCACCAGGGGGAGAAGGTCGTCGCCGCCTACGAGCCCGCCGCCCCGCGGGACCTGCAGTACTCGGTCACGGACGTGAGCCGGGGTTTCCCCATGGCGCTGCTGGCCGGAATCTTCGCACTCGCCGTCGTGGTCGTCGGGCGGATGCGGGGCGTCATGGCGCTGGTCGCACTGGCCATCAGCTTCCTGGTGCTGGACCTCTTCATCCTGCCCGCGATCCTGCAAGGGTCGAATCCGCTGCTGGTGGCGGTGGTCGGATCGAGCGCGATCATGCTGATCGCGCTCTACCTGTGCCACGGTCTGTCGGCCCGGACCTCGGTGGCCGTGCTCGGCACACTGATCTCCCTGGTGCTGATCGGCATCCTGGGTTCGCTGTTCATCGGCTGGGCCGCGCTCACCGGCAACACGGACGACAACACGGGCCTGATCCATGGCCTGTATCCGTCGATCGACATGAGCGGCCTGCTGCTGGCCGGCGTGATCATCGGCTCGCTCGGTGTCCTGGACGATGTGACGGTGACGCAGACGTCGGCGGTGTGGGAGCTGCACGAGGCCAACCCGGCGATGGGCTGGCGGGGGCTGTACCGTGCCGGTATCCGCATCGGGCGCGATCACATCGCGTCCGTGGTCAACACCCTGGTGCTGGCCTACGCGGGTGCGGCCCTGCCGCTGCTGCTGCTCTTCTCGATCGCGCGGAGCAGCGTGGGGACCGTGGCGACCAGCGAACTCGTCGCCGAGGAGATCGTCCGCACGCTCGTGGGATCGATCGGCCTGGTCGCGTCCGTACCGGTCACCACCGCCCTGGCGGCTCTGGTCGTCTCGGCCGACCGCCCGGGTGCGGCGCCTCCCAGGGCCGCGGCCGGTCTGCCCGCGCCGGCCCGCGGCGGCAGGGGCCGACGGCGCAAGCGGTGAACTGTTCCCGAGAGCGGTGAGCTGTCCTCGAAGCGTGCGGTGAAGCGTTACTCCACCGCACGCCGCCGGTTGAAGAAACGCTTCAGCCCGCGCTCTGTTCTTCCGCCAGGATGCGGTCCAGCGCCTCGTCGAGGTGCGTGTCGAAGTCCGCCAGAGCGCCTTCCTGTCCCAACGGCACCAGTTTGTCCGTGCGGTCGAGGAACGCCACGAGAGGCGCCGTGGAGGAGCGGAACAGCGCGCGGTCACCGCCGACCTGAAGGCGGATCAGCACCTCGGCGAGCGAGTCGGAGTCGGCGGGCGAGACCCGCACATCACCGTCCCCGCACGGCCGGCCCACGCCGTCGACCAGCAGTTCGCGTCCGAACGCCCAGGTGACCGGGGCGTCTCCGGGCAGATGGAAGGTCAGCCGTACGGCATAGGGATCACAGGCCTCGTACCGCAGTTCCACCGGAATGCGGAAAGAGAGCTCCTCGGACACGAGAAAGCTCATCATGACCTCTGCCTGTACGGACTCGCGCATCACTACCCCGTCATCTGCCGTCGACTGGCCGGGAATGATCCCCATCAACACTGGTGGCATCTTGCTGAACGTATATGGCAGATCACAAGGAGTGAGTTTTCAGATACTGATAGCGAGCGCCAGGGAGCCGACACGCCGTCCCACCTCGCTCTGCAGCTGCCGAGCCGCGGGCAGCAGCCGGTCGGCCTGGTGCGCGGGGAGCGAGAGGGCCATCGTCGCGGCCACGGCGCCCACGGTGATCGGGATGGCCGCGCAGACCGTCCCCAGCGCGTACTCCTGCCGCTCCGTGACGGGCTGCATCCGCCCCGTCCGCTCCAGGCGTCGCAGCAGGGTGTGGTCGTCACGGACCGTGTACGGGGTGAGGGACTGGACCGGATAGCGCGACAGGTGGTCGCGGCGCGCGCTCTCGTCCAGCTGCGCCAGCAGGCACTGGCCGATGGCGTGGGCGTGGCCGGTCTCCCGGAAGTCGGCCCACTCCTGGACCGCCGGAGTGCCCGGGGTGTCGGAGACGCACACGACCTCGATCTCACCGTCCCGGTACATCGCGTAGTAGACCGGAACACCGATCAGATCACGCCATTGTGCGAGCGAGTCGACGACCGTGCTGCGACGTTTCTGCGCCGCTCCGCGGCTGCTCAGACGTTCGGCCGCCTCACCGAGGAAGAACAGTCCTCTGTCCCGGTACAGATAGCCCTCGTGCACCAGCGTCCGCAGCAGGTGGTAGGCGGTGGGGAGGGCGAGGCCGGTCTCGCGTGCGAGTTGCTTGGCGGGGGCGCCGTGCTCGTGTCCCGCGACGGTCTCCAGCAGACGCATCGCGCGCTGCACGGATCCGATGAGGGTCTGGGCCGCCGGTGCGGGCGGTTGCTCCGGGACGCCGACGCGCGGGCGCTGGAGCGCGGGTGCGGAACGCGGCTGCGCCGGGAGCCCCGTGGAACCGGACGGCACCCGGGGAGCCGGAGGCGCGTGCGGTTCGGCGGGTGCGGTGTCAACCGTGGCCAAGGGTCACTCCCGTAGCGCGAGGGGGCAGCCCGTGCGGGGAGACACGGGTGGGGGAACGCTGCCCGCGGGGGCCGGCCCCCGCGTCGATTCCCGGACCCTATCGGCCTGTCACCGCTCCAGGACGGCCTGTCCGGAAAACTTCCCTCCCGCGAGGGAACCGGTGCGGCCCGTCAGGGTTCACCGGCGCCCCGGGAGACTCACCAGTCGCCGCGCGACGAAGAGCTCGACATGAACTTCCGCACGATGTAGATCAGCCCGCCGATCAGCGCGACGAAGATCAGCAGCTTGAACAGCAGACCGATCACGAAGCCGACGACCGTCGCTATCAGGCTGCCGAAGACGACCAGGGCGATGACCGGTACCGCGATCCACTTCACCCACCACGGCAGACCCGTGAAGACCTCTCGCATTGCCCTCGTCCTTACCTCTTCGCCGGCCCTGCGCCGGATTCCCGAACGGCCCGCGAACCGCGGTGCCGGACCTGTCGGACCTGTCGTACGTCCTGCTTCGATGCTAGGGCCGGCGGGGGCCTGAGCGGGGCTTTCGCATCCCTTGTCCGTCCCTGACCCTTCCCCTAGGGAACCCTGAGACGGCGCCTCACGCTTCCGGCGGAGAGAACACCACGAGGACCCGCAGGTCCTCGCTGATGTGGTGGAACTTGTGGGCGACTCCGGCCGGCACGTAGACGACGCTGCCGCGCGCCACCTCGGTCGTCTCCAGCCCGACCGTGATGGAGGCGCGCCCGCTCACGACGAAGTAGACCTCGTCCTGGCGGTGCGGGTTCTGCGGGTCCTTCGCCCCCGCGTCCAGTGCGTACAGCCCCACCGACATGTTCCGTTCCCGCAGGAACTGCAGGTACGCACCGTCGTTGGCGGCCCGCTCCGCCTCCAGTTCGTCCAGCCGGAATGCCTTCATCGCCTCGCCCGTGTTCGTCGTCGATCTCGTCTGCCACGATCAGACACATGAAGAATTTCGTAGTCAAGACGATCGCCAACGCGGGCGCCCTGGCGGTCGCCGTCTGGCTGCTCGACAAGATCACCCTGACCGGGGACAACAAGGCCAAGGAGGCCGGCACCCTCATCGGTGTCGCGCTGGTGTTCGGCCTGGTGAACTTCCTCGTCAAGCCGGTGGTGAAAGTACTGACCTTCCCCCTGTTCATCCTGACGCTGGGCCTGATCACCCTGGTCGTCAACGCCCTGATGCTGCTGCTGACCTCCTGGGTGGCCGGCAAGGTCCACCTGAGCTTCCACGTGGAGGGCTTCTGGACCGCCGTCGTCGGCGGACTGATCATCTCGGTCGTCTCCTGGGCCCTGCACATGGTCCTGCCGGACGAGGACTGAGGACCTCACCCGGCCCAGGGGTGCCCCACCGGCCCGGCTGCCGTGTCCTGAGAAAGTGGGGGAGACGGTGAGCCAGGGCTTGCTCGCCACGGCACGAGAGCATGTGAAGGGACGGGCGGCATGAACGATTCCGCTGCGAACGGCGCAGAGGGCACGCGGAGGGGCACCCGCGCGCCTGCCGGTGCCGGTGACGGTACACGCGCCGTACGGGCCGGGCTCCCCGAGCCGGTCAAACACGAACCCACGCTCCCCGGGCCCGTGTTCGCCGCCCACTTCCACCTGCCCGGCGACCCGACGGGCCCGTACACCTACGGGCGCGACGAGAACCCGACCTGGTCCCTGCTGGAGAGCGCCATCGGCGAGCTGGAGGTGCCCGGCGAGGACGACGTCGAGACCCTCGTGTTCGCCTCCGGCATGGCGGCCATCTCCTCGGTGCTCTTCTCCCAGCTCCGCTCGGGAGACACGGTGGTCCTGCCCGACGACGGCTACCAGGCGCTGCCCCTGGTCCGCACCCAGCTGGAGGCGTACGGCATCGAGGTGCGGACCGCACCGACCGGCGGGGACGCCCAGCTCGGCGTGCTGGACGGCGCACGGCTGCTGTGGATCGAGTCCCCGTCGAACCCCGGGCTCGACGTGTGCGACATCCGGCGGCTGGCCGAGGCGGCACATGCGCGGGGCGCCCTGGTCGCCGTCGACAACACCCTCGCCACGCCCCTGGGCCAGCGGCCGCTGGACCTGGGTGCGGACTTCTCCGTGGCCAGCGGCACCAAGCAGCTCACCGGGCACGGCGACGTCCTGCTGGGCTACGTGACCGGCCGCGACGCGCAGACCATGGCGGCCGTGCGACGGTGGCGCAAGATCGTCGGAGCCATTCCCGGCCCCATGGAGACCTGGCTGGCCCACCGTTCGATCGCCACCCTGCAGTTGCGTGTCGCCCGGCAGAACACCTCCGCGCTGGCCGTCGCCGAGGCGCTGCGCGGCCGCCCCGAGGTGACCGGACTGCGCTACCCCGGGCTGCCCGACGACCCCTCGTACGCGATCGCCTCGCGTCAGATGCGGCGCTACGGGTGTGTGGTGTCCTTCGTCCTGCCCACACGCGAGCGTGCCGAGCGCTTCCTCGACGCGCTGCGGCTCGTGGACGACGCCACGAGTTTCGGCGGTGTGCGGTCCACGGCCGAGCGGCGTGGACGCTGGGGCGGCGACGCGGTCCCGGAAGGCTTCATCCGGCTGTCCGTCGGCGCCGAGGACCCGGCAGACCTGGTGGCGGACGTGCTGCGCGCCCTGGACGCGTCGGCGCACTGACCGATGCGCGGCGGACGGTCCGCCTCCTCGTGACTCGGACCGTCCTCAGTTCCGCGCGCGGAGAACTCCGGGGACGAGGTCCGTTGGCGCTGAGTCAGCCTCCCGTCACCCCGGCCGCAGAAACCTGCCGACGTACTTACGGGTGGGCGTGGCCGAGGGCGGGCAAAGGGCGGCGAGAGGGCAGGGGTGCCGTGGTCCTGGCGGTGCTGCGCACCTTCGGCGACCGTCCACGCGCCGGTTCGTGCACGAGCGGGACGGCCGGGGGCGACGGGCAGCGCTTCGCCCCGCGTGTCTCCTTCGGAACGGCCGAGGAGTCCCTGGAGGGGCCGTCGGGGGGCCACCACGACCTGGTGATCAGTACGGCACGTACCGGCTCACGGCGCTGGCCCACATCGCGGGGGCACACGAGTGGCTATGGGCGCGGCGGGCGACCGTGGCTGAGCAGGCCCGGCGCGGGAGTCACGTCGGGCGCGCGGCACGTGTTCGGCGGCTGCTCGCCGCCTGCCCGGACCGGCACCCGCGGATCCGCGCACGAGGACGTTCCCGCGATGTTTCACGTGGAACCAGCCGGGCCACATTTCTCCCATGACCGTCCGACCCGTGGTCAAGCGCACCGCCCGCGCCGTCCTGCTCGACGGCGACGACCTGATCCTGATCAAGCGCACCAGACCAGGAGTCGATCCCTACTGGGTCACTCCGGGCGGCGGGGTCGAAGCGGGCGACACGACCGTCGTCGACGCCCTGCACCGAGAGGTTCATGAGGAGCTGGGCGCCAAGATCACCGACGTCGTCCCCTGCTTCGTGGACACCGTGGAGCACATCGGCGAGGACGGCGGCGCGACCGGCGTGAAGGTGCAGCACTTCTTCGTGTGCCGCCTGGAGTCGATGGACCCCGCCCTGCGCCACGGACCGGAGGTCGACGAGCCGGCCGGGGAGTACGAGATCGTGCGCGTGCCCTTCACCCGGATCGGGATCGCCTCCGTCCACCTCGTACCGCTGTCTCTGAGGCACTACCTGGACGGGAACATCGAGGGCGTACGGGCCCTGCACGCCCCGGATATCGGCTGATCCTCCACGGCTTGGAGCTGCGGACAGAAGTGGGGTCCGCTCAGCGAGGGATGTCCGGTGCGCGCGATAGCAAGGCGCCAAAAGGTCCTTGTGGCGCTGCTGCCAGGGCCTTTCGGCAACGCGGTGAGGGAGTGTGCCGGGCGCCGCCCGCCGGGGCTCCCTTTGTCCGCAGCTCTTGGGGAGCTGTGGTCCACGTTTCACGTGAAACAGCCGATACCGGGTGCGGAGCCGGGCCACGGCCGAGAGCCTGTCCCGGCGGTCTCGGGTCGGCCGACCGCCGGGACATGGCCAAAAGCAAGTACGTCTCTCTCGAAACGGGTGGACGCCGACACCCTCCGTCGTACAGCCTGACCTGCGTGTCGACTCCTTCCCCCGCCGCTCTGCCCATCCGCTCCTTGACGCGCCATGACCTCACCGCCTGCGCAGACCTGTCCGAGAACCGGGGCTGGCAGCGTGAGGAACACAAGTGGGGCCTGCTCCTCTCCGCCGGGAAGGGGTTCGGCATCGACGACCCCGACGGGGGACTGGCCGCCGCCTGCGTCGTCACCGAGTACGGGCCGCCCGCGCGACCGGACCTGCACGCCGTCGGCATGGTCCTGGTCGCCCAGCGCCACGCGCGCCAGGGCGTCGGCCGCCGGCTGATGCGGCACGTCGTCTCGGTGGCGGGCACCACACCGATGACCCTGTACGCCACCCCCCACGGACGTCCGCTGTACGAGGAGCTGGGCTTCAAGGTCACCGGCATGTCGGAGATGGTCCTCGGCCGCTTCGTGCCGGAGGAGCGGCCGGGCGGCCCGGTCACGCGTCCGGCCTCGGCCGACGACCTGGCCGGCATCCTCCGGCTGGACGAAGAGGTCTTCGGAGTGGACCGGACCCCTCTGATCACCCGGCTGCCCGCGTTCGCCGACCACCTCCGGGTGGCGGAAGACAACGGCCGGATCATCGGTTACGCGGCTGCCTGGCCCAACATGGACACGCACGTGGTCGGCCCGCTGATCGCACGGGACACGGAGACCGCGAAGGCCCTGATCGCCTCCCTCGCCGCGCGCACCGAGCGCCCGCTGCGGACCGACATCGACGTACGCCACGAAGAACTGCTGCACTGGGTGAAGCAGCGTGGACTGGAGTCCGTGATGTCCAACGCCGTCATGACGCACGGGATCGCGGAGCTGCCCGGGGACTGGGCCCGGCGGTTCGCTCCGCTCACCGTGGCGGCAGGCTGAGTCAGCCGAGCTCTTCCACCGCCGTGACGGCGAAGGCGTGATCCTGTTCCGGCGCGCCGCCGCCGACCCCGACCGCTCCGATCAGCCGGCCGTCGCGACGCACGGGCACACCGCCCGCGATGAACAGCAGCGGCCGGTCGAGCGCGGTGGGCAGGGTGTGGAAGAGGCCGCCGGGCTGCACGGCGTCGACCAGGTCGGCCGTCGGGGCATCCAGCTGGAGCGCCGTGTAGGCCTTGCGGGTGCTGGTCTCCCCGGCAATGAGGACGGCCCGGTCGTCCCGGCGGAAGGCGAGCAGGTGCCCGCCCGCGTCCAGCACGGTGACGCTGACGGCTACCCCGGCCGCCTCGGCGGCACGGTGGGCCGCCGAAACGAGGACGTCGGCGTCCTGGACGGTCAGCGGGACTACGGCGTGCGTGGTGTTCATCAGAGGTTTCTCCTGTGGTGTGTGCGGTGGGCGAGGGACGGGAACGGCCCCCGCTGTCTTACGGGCAGGTGATGTCGCTGCCGGGTGCTGCCACGGCCGGGTGGTTCCCGGCCGTGGCAGGTGGGGAAGTGCGGGGACCGGACGACGCGACGGCGGTGGCTCCATGACGCCCGGCGGCGCCGGGAACAGCCCCGGCAGGAGCTCCGGTCAGTGGGCCACAGGCGTGGGCCGCTCCGCCGGGAGGTCCCCGGTGACGTCCGTCTGCGAGACACCGCCCCGGCGTTCGAGGGCGGCGGAGACGACGGCGAGCACCAGGGCACCCACGGCGAGCACGGCGCCGACCCCGTTGGGCGCGGTGTAACCGAAGCCGGCGTCGATGACCAGGCCACCGATCCACGCCGACAGCGCGTTGCCGAGGTTGAAGGCACCGATGTTCACGGCCGAGGCCAGGGTCGGGGCCCCGTGTGCCTGGTCCAGGACGCGCTTCTGCAGCGGCGGCACGGTCGCGAAGCCGAACGCACCGATCAGGACGATGGTCACGGCGGACGCGACCTTGTCGTGCGCGGTGAGGGTGAAGAGGGCGAGCACCAGGGCGAGGGCGCTCAGGGAGACGTACAGCAGGGGCATCAGGGCCCGGTCGGCGAACCTGCCGCCGACGAGGTTGCCCGCGACCATGCCGAGGCCGAACAGGACCAGCAGCCAGGTGACGGAGCCGTCGGCGAAGCCGGTGACGCGGGTCATCATCGGCGCGATGTAGGTGATCGCCGCGAACACACCGCCGAAGCCGAGCACGGTCATCGCCATGGCGAGCAGGACCTGGGTGTTCTTGAAGGCGGCGAGTTCGTGACGCAGTCGGACGCCTTCCGCCCGGGGCATCTCGGGGACGAGCCGGGCGATGCCGGCCAGGCCGACGACCCCGAGGGCGGCGACCGCGGCGAAGGTGACGCGCCAGCCGGCGGACTGGCCGATCAGGGTGCCGAGCGGTACGCCGACGACGTTGGCGAAGGTCAGCCCGGTGAACATCATCGCGATGGCACCGGCCCGCTTGTCGGGGGCCACCAGGTCCGCCGCGACCACCGAGCCGATCCCGAAGAAGGCACCGTGTGCGAGCGAGGCGACCACGCGGCCGATCAGCATGACCGGGAAGGTGGGGGCCAGTGCCGAGAGCAGGTTCCCGGCGATGAACAGGCCCATCAGCAGCATGAGCATCCGCTTGCGGGAGATCTTGGTGCCCAGGACGGTCATCAGGGGAGCGCCGAGCATGACGCCCACCGCGTAACCGGTCACGAGCAGGCCCGCGGTCGGGATGGAGATCCCGAAGTCACCGGCGACCTGGGGCAGCAAGCCCATGATCACGAACTCGGTCGTGCCGATGCCGAAGGCCCCGATCGCGAGGGCCAGGAGCGCGAGAGGCATGGGGGTAGCCTTCCGAAACGATTGCAGGAGCGCTTTACGTTCATCGACAATAATTGCATACGCGGGCTAAATGCAACCGCCGACAATCGCGGCGCTGCCCTATCCTTGAGACACCCGCCCCGGGATGGAGGAAACGCCATGACAGCGACGGACCCCGCGCTCACCGCCCTCGCCCAGGGCTGGTGCGCCCTCTCCTTGCTGCACAGCAGGATCGAGACCCACATCGAGCGCGCTCTTCAGGCGGGTCACGGCCTGAGCGTGCGCGAGTACTCGCTGCTCGACGTGCTCAGCCGGCAGCACGACGGCGACGGCGGTCATCTGCAGATGAAGCAGGTCGCCGACGCGGTCGTCCTCAGCCAGAGCGCCACCACCCGGCTCGTCACCCGGCTCGAGGACCGCGGCCTCCTCGAGCGGTACCTGTGCCCCACCGACCGCCGGGGCATCTACACCAACGTCACCGAGGCCGGCCTCCGCCTCCTGGAGGAGGCCAGGCCGACGAACGACACAGCCCTGCGGGAGGCACTCGACGAGGCCGCCGAGAATCCTGAGCTGGCACCTCTGGTCCGCGTCGTGGAGTCTTTGCACGCCCCCGCGGCGGCATAGCGCCCCGTTCCGGCGGCCCCGCCACGCGAGGCGGCCATCCGGTGCCGCCGCCCGGACCGCGCCGACCCGGCAGCCAGACCCTGCCCCCGTCCGCCCCGCGCCCGCAGGCCCCGCACGAAAGACCCTTAAGCTCCGGGCATGGGAGATCTTGAAATACGTGCGGCCGCAGCCGAGGACGTCCCCGCGATCGTCGCGCTGCTCGCGGACGACCCGCTGGGCGCACTGCGCGAGTCACCCGACGACCTCGCCCCCTACCTGGCCGCGCTGGAACGGCTCCGCGCCGACCCGAACCAGCACCTGGTCGTGGCACTGCGGCACGGGCGCGTCGTCGGCACGCTCCAGCTCTCGGTCATTCCGGGGCTGTCCCGGCGCGGTGCCACCCGTTCGATCATCGAAGGCGTCCGCGTCCACGCCGATGAACGGAGCAACGGCCTGGGCACCCGCCTCATCCAGTGGGCGATCGACACCTCACGACGCGAGGGTTGCCGACTGGTGCAGCTGACCTCGGACCGGACACGCACCGACGCCCACCGCTTCTACGAACGACTGGGCTTCGAGGCCTCGCACGTGGGCTACAAGCTGCCCCTGTGAAAGGCCGCGCCCCGGCCCCGCCCTGCGGACGGGGGTGGGCGTTTCACGTGAAACGCCCACCGCCGCCGGGGCCTCCGAGAAGCCCGGTCTCTTGCCCGCGAGCAGAGTCAGCTGTCCTTCGGGGACGGGCCGATGCCCCGCCATCCCTCCGGGTCGACACCCCCAGGCACCGCGGCCCCCGCGTCGTACGGCTGCCGCGTGAACACGAACGATCCGAGGTCCAGGTGGTCCACGGACCCGTCCGGCCGCCGTACCACCCGCAGCGACTCCCCCGCGTAGTAGCCCTCCAGACCTGTCCAGGTGCCGTCGCCGTTCGCCCGGAACCGCGACCTGCGGCCGTTGCCCGCCAGCGGTTCGAGCGAGAGGAGCCCGTCGGCGGTCAGCCGCAGGCCGAAGCCGTGGGTCCCCCAGTACCACTGGCCCGCCAGCTCCAGCACCTGCGGATCGATGTCCCGCAGCGGCCGCCAGGCGTCCGGCACACGCGGCTCGGCGTCGGCGACGATGCGGACGAGATCCGCGCCCACGGAGGCCACCGCGGGACCGGAGGTGCAATTGGTCAGCACCACGGCGGCCACATCGTCCTCCACGGAGATGGTCAGCGAGGCGAGGAAGCCCGGAAGCGATCCCGTGTGCCCCACCAGGAGCCGCTCGCCCGAGCGCCGCACTTCCATTCCCAGCCCGTACGCGTACCCCGCCGCCACGTCCGCGATCCCGGGCGGAGCCGCAGGGGTGCGCATCTCCCGGACCGATCCGGCACTCAGCACCCGCTCGTCGCCCCGGGCGAGGAACGCGGCGAACCGGCCCAGGTCCCCCGTGGTCGACCAGAGCTGACCGGCCGGCGCCATCCGGCCGAGGTCCTCCACTGGCTCGGGAAGCATCACGTCGGCCCAGGGATGCACCGCCCAGCCACCCGCGTGCGGCGCGCGCGGGCGGGCGCTCGTGCTGCTCAGCCCCAGGGGTTCGAGCACCTCCCGGCGCAGCACGTCCTCCCAGGGAGCACCGCGCAGCTTCTCGACGAGGGCGCCCAGCACCGAGTAGCCCGGGTTCGAGTAGTGGAATCGCCTGCCCACCGGGTGCCGCAGCGGCTCCTCGCCCAGCACATCGGCGAGTTCGGGGCGGAGCGACCCCGGGGTCCGCTCCCACCAGGGTGCGGGCGACTCCGCGGCCAGCCCGCCCGTGTGGGCCAGCAGGTCGGCGATCGTCGCCTCGGAAGCGGCCGTGCCCGGCAGGTGCTTCTCCAGGGGGTCGCCGAGGTCGAGCAGGCCTTCGTCCCGCAGCCGCAGGACGAGGACGGCGGTGAACGTCTTGGTGATGGAGCCGATGCGGTACTGCGTGTTCTCGTCCGGTGCGTGCTCGTCCACGGAGGTCCGCGCACCGTGCCAGACCGCCTCGCCGCCCCGCACGACGGAGGCGACCAGGGACGGTGTCCGTCCTTCGGCCTGGGCGACGGCGATCCGATGGGTCAGGGACCGGCGGGTGGTGGGCAGAAGTTCATCCCGAGGTGTCGTCATGTCCCCAGTCCATCCGGTACGGACGCGCCCGTCGAGCGAATTCGGCCGGGCTCACCTCTGCCCCGTCTCGTCCGGTGGGCAGGACAGCAGGGGGAAGAGGCGCGTGAGGAGGGCCACCGGCCGAGCGCCGTCCAGCGGGTCAAGGGCCGCTGTTTGCGGTCCTGGTGAGGCGCGAGCGCCCGGCGGACCACGTCCGCGACCCGGCTCATCTCCCCGGGTGCCAGACAGGCGACGGCGCCGAATGCCTCGTCACCGCGCCACGCGGGCCGGGCGTCGTCCCGCTGGGTCAGCCGGCGCTGCCGGCTCCCGTCCTCCAGCCCCCTGGCCGGCACACCGAACTCGTCCTGAGCGGATCCGCCGTCGGCCGGTCCACACGCCACCGGACCCCAGTGCCCATGATCCTGACCATGTGCGTGCTCGACCGGGCCGGCGTGACCGCCCATCAGGTCAGCGTGAGCACGCGGATGTTGGCGTACGACAAGGACACCCCGCGGCAGATGGCGGACCACCGTGACGACGTCTTCGCCCAGCACGCGGCCGAGGCCGCCGCTTCGCGACGGTGAGCGGGCCGCGGTCGTTGCGCGGCCGACCCGACCGCACACCCTCCGGCCGGACAGGCCCCGGGCGGGACCAAGCGCCCCGGCCCTGGCAGGGCGCCCGGCAGCGGACGGTCAGGACTGGGCCATGTCCACGAAACGGGAGTAGTGCCCCTGGAAGGCGACCGTGATCGTCGCGGTCGGGCCGTTACGGTGCTTGGCGACGATCAGGTCGGCCTCGCCCGCCCGCGGAGACTCCTTCTCGTAGGCGTCCTCACGGTGCAGCAGGATGACCATGTCGGCATCCTGTTCGATGGAGCCGGACTCACGCAGGTCGGAGACCATCGGCTTCTTGTCGGTGCGCTGCTCGGGTCCACGGTTGAGCTGGGAGAGCGCGATGACCGGGATCTCGAGCTCCTTGGCGAGCAGCTTGAGGTTACGGGACATGTCCGAGACCTCCTGCTGGCGGCTCTCGGCCCGCTTGGAACCGCCGGACTGCATCAGCTGGAGGTAGTCGATCACGACCAGTTTGAGGTCGTTGCGCTGCTTCAGGCGCCGGCACTTGGCCCGGATCTCCATCATCGACAGGTTCGGGGAGTCGTCGATGTAGAGCGGAGCGGCGGACACGTCCGGCATCCTGCGGGCCAGCCGGGTCCAGTCCTCGTCGGTCATCGTGCCCGAACGCATGTGGTGCAGGGCGACGCGGGCCTCCGCCGAGAGCAGGCGCATCGCGATCTCGTTGCGGCCCATCTCGAGGGAGAAGATGACACTCGGCAGGTTGTGCTTGATCGAGGCGGCGCGTGCGAAGTCGAGCGCCAGCGTCGACTTGCCCATCGCGGGACGGGCGGCGATGACGATCATCTGGCCGGGGTGGAGCCCGTTGGTCAGCGAGTCGAAGTCGGTGAACCCGGTGGGCACGCCGGTCATCTCGCCGCTGCGCGAACCGATCGCCTCGATCTCGTCGAGCGCGCCCTCCATGATGTCGCCGAGCGGCAGGTAGTCCTCGCTGGTGCGCTGCTCGGTGACCGCGTAGATCTCGGCCTGGGCACGGTTGACGATCTCGTCGACGTCGTCGTCGGCCGCGTAACCCATCTGGGTGATCCGGGTGCCGGCCTCGACCAGGCGGCGCAGCACCGCACGCTCGTGGACGATCTCCGCGTAGTAGGCGGCGTTCGCCGCGGTGGGAACCGTCTGCACGAGCGTGTGCAGATACGACGCGCCGCCCACCTTGTTGATCTCGCCGCGTTTGGTCAGCTCGGCGGCGATGGTGATGGGGTCGGCGGGCTCGCCCTTGGCGTAGACGTCGAGGACGGCCTGGTAGATCGTCTCGTGGGCGGGCTTGTAGAAGTCGTGGCCCTTGAGGATCTCGACGACGTCCGCGATGGCGTCCTTGGACAGGAGCATTCCGCCGAGCACGGACTGCTCCGCGTCGAGGTCCTGCGGGGGGACCCGCTCGAAGGCCGAGCCCCCGCCCTCCCAGGCGTCGCTGTCCCGGCCCCGGTCGTGCTGTTCGCCGCGGCCGCCTCCGCCGTCGGGCCGCCGGCGGGAGGCAGGCAGACGATCCCCTGGTCCGCTGTCGGCCCACGGGTCGTCCAAGGGCTCGGAAATGCTCACCGAGCGGCCTCCTCCCGTCCGCCGAGCGGACCTCGCCGTGCCCCTCATTTCTACGGCACGGCACTGACAAATCGAGAGGCCCGACTCCCCTTCCGGCGCGTCGTTTCGGGACGATTCCAAAGCCGGAGAACGGAGCGGGCGCCGGACCACGGTAGGCCCCCGGGCACCGTCAGCCAATCTGGTTATCCACAGGCCATGTGGACGACCGGCCCTATGCTGTGGAGAACTCCGCGAAACCTGTGCATGACCCGGTGGACAGCACTGTGAACAAGCCCTCGCCGGTTTCTGTCCACCCCTTCCGACCTGCCGGTTTGCCGTCCACCGGCTGTGCAGAAGAAAAACTTTCCCCATCGGGCCAAGATCGGTCCGGACGCCGCGCGCAAGTCCACAGCTCGCGGGGCTTTGTAAGGACCTCAAAGGCGTTGCATCTCTTACCTGTGGACGGTTACATTGGTGCTCATGACACAGGCCCCCGCACGCCCCTCGGCCGACCGGCGCAGACACGACCGGGAGATCGTCGCGCTGGCCGTCCCGGCCTTCGGCGCGCTCGTCGCCGAGCCCCTCTTCGTGATGGCCGACAGCGCGATCGTCGGCCACCTCGGCACCGCGCAGCTCGCGGGGCTCGGCGTCGCCTCGGCCCTGCTGACAACCGCCGTGAGCATCTTCGTCTTCCTCGCCTACGCCACCACGGCCGCCGTCGCACGCCGCGTCGGCGCGGGCGACCTCAAGGCCGCGATCCGCCAGGGAATGGACGGGGTGTGGCTGGCTCTGCTGCTCGGGGCCGCCGTCATCGTGGCCGTCCTGCCCACCGCCCCCGGGGTGGTGGACCTCTTCGGCGCCTCCCCCACGGCGGCCCCGTACGCGACGACCTACCTGCGCATCTCCGCGCTGGGCATCCCGGCGATGCTCGTCGTCCTCGCCGCCACCGGTGTGCTGCGCGGACTGCAGGACACGCGAACCCCCCTGTACGTCGCCGTGGCGGGCTTCGTCGGGAACGCCGCCCTGAACGCCGGTCTCGTCTACGGCGCCGGACTCGGCATCGCCGGCTCGGCGTGGGGCACCGTCATCGCCCAGTGGGGCATGGCCGCGGTCTATCTCATCGTGGTCGTCCGCGGAGCCCGCAGACACGGCGCCTCCCTGCGTCCCGACGCCGCCGGTATCAAGGCGTGCGCGCAGGCCGGTGTCCCGCTGCTGGTCCGCACGCTCTCCCTGCGGGCCATCCTGATGATCGCCACCGCGGTCGCGGCCCGGCTGGGCGACGCGGACATCGCCGCCCACCAGATCATCCTGTCCCTGTGGAGCCTGCTCGCCTTCGCTCTCGACGCCATCGCGATCGCGGGGCAGGCCATCATCGGCCGCTTCCTCGGCGCCGACGACGCCGAAGGCGCCCGAGGAGCATGCCGCCGCATGGTGCAGTGGGGTGTCGCGGCCGGGGTCGTCCTCGGGCTTCTGGTCGTCGTGACGCGTCCGGTCTTCCTTCCCCTGTTCACCGGTGACTCGACCGTGAAGGACACCGCCCTTCCCGCGCTGCTGCTGGTGGCCCTCTCCCAGCCGGTCTGCGGCGTCGTCTATGTCCTCGACGGTGTCCTGATGGGCGCGGGGGACGGCCCGTACCTGGCCGGGGCGATGCTCGTGACCCTGGCCGTGTTCACGCCCGCCGCGCTCGTGGTGCCTGTGTTCGGCGGAGGGCTCACCGCCCTGTGGGGCGCGATGGCCCTCATGGTGGCGGTCCGCATGCTGACGCTGTGGATACGGACCCGGTCGGGCCGCTGGCTGGTGACGGGCGCGACCCGCTGAAGCAGCATGCCGGTGCGGCGGGTGTTTCACGTGAAACGAACCCCGCGAGCAGGCTCCGGGTTCTCCCCGGGTCGCGCGTCCTCACGACGTCGCAGAGGGGGCCGTACCCCGCCGGGTACGGCCCCCTCTGTCGACTGCGGTCAGCCGAGCACAGCGATCAGGCCGCGACGACCTCGATGTTGACCTTGGCGGCAACCTCGGGGTGCAGACGCACGGACGTCTCGTGGGCGCCCAGGGTCTTGATCGGCGCACCCAGTTCGATGCGGCGCTTGTCGACCTCGGGACCACCGGCGGCCTTGATCGCCGAAGCGACGTCGGCCGGCGTGACGGAACCGAAGAGACGGCCGGCGTCGCCGGAGCGGACGGCCAGGCGGACCTTCACACCCTCGAGCTGGGCCTTGATCTGGTTGGCCTGCTCGATGGTCTGGATCTCGTGGATCTTGCGAGCCCGACGGATCTGCTCGACGTCCTTCTCGCCACCCTTGGTCCAGCGGATCGCGAACTTCCGCGGGATCAGGTAGTTGCGAGCGTAACCGTCCTTGACGTCGACGACGTCGCCCGCGGCACCGAGGCCGGAGACCTCGTGGGTGAGGATGATCTTCATGAGTAGGTCACCCTTCCCTTATCGCGCGGTGGACGTGTAGGGCAGCAGCGCCATCTCACGGCTGTTCTTGACGGCCGTGGCGACGTCACGCTGGTGCTGCGTGCAGTTGCCGGTCACGCGGCGGGCACGGATCTTGCCGCGGTCGGAAATGAACTTCCGCAGCATGTTCGTGTCCTTGTAGTCCACGTACGTGACCTTGTCCTTGCAGAAAGCGCAGACCTTCTTCTTAGGCTTGCGCACAGGCGGCTTCGCCATGATGTTTCTCCTGTGTGATCAAGAAGTGTGGGTACGGCCCACCCCACGACCCGACCCGGTCCGCGGACCGGAACGAAGGCCTAGAAGGGGGGCTCGTCCGAGTAGCCGCCGCCGCTGCTGCCGCCGGAGCCACCGCCCCAGCCGCCGCCCTGGTTGCCACCGGCGGGAGCGCCGGTCGCCCAGGGGTCGTCGGCGGGAGCGCCGCCACCGCCCTGCTGCTGGCCGCCGCCGGGGCCGCCGCCCCAGCCGCCGCCACCACCCTGGGCGCCACCGCCGCCGTACCCGCCCTGGCCACCGCGGCCGCTGGTCTTGGTGACCTTGGCCGTGGCGTTGCGCAGGCTGGCGCCGACTTCCTCGACGTCCAGCTCGTAGACCGTGCGCTTGACGCCCTCACGGTCCTCGTAGGACCGCTGCTTCAGCCGGCCCTGCACGATGACGCGCATGCCTCGCTGGAGCGACTCGGCGACGTTCTCCGCCGCCTGGCGCCAGACCGAGCAGGTCAGGAACAGGCTCTCGCCGTCCTTCCACTCGTTCGTCTGGCGGTCGAAGGTGCGGGGGGTGGACGCGACGCGGAACTTCGCGACCGCCGCACCGGAGGGGGTGAAGCGCAGCTCGGGGTCGTCGACGAGATTGCCGACGACCGTGATGACGGTCTCGCCTGCCATGGGGGTACCTCTCGGCGGGTTTGCTGCTGGCTGCTGGTGCTGCTACTCGGATCCCGAGGCCGGCTGAGCGGGAGGGCTCAGTGGGTCTCGGGGCGGAGGACCTTGGTCCGGAGGACCGACTCGTTCAGGTTCATCTGGCGGTCGAGCTCCTTGACGACCGCAGGCTCGGCCTGCAGGTCGATGACCGAGTAGATGCCCTCGGGCTTCTTCTTGATCTCGTACGCGAGACGACGACGGCCCCAGGTGTCGACCTTCTCGACCTTTCCGCCGCCGTCACGGACGACAGAGAGGAAGTTCTCGATCAGCGGGGAGACAGCGCGCTCCTCGACGTCGGGGTCGAGGATGACCATCACCTCGTAGTGACGCATGTGGAACCCACCTCCTTTGGACTCAGCGGCCACGGTCGTTCCGTGGCAGGAGGGTTGTGATGCGTACGCAATCGTGTCTGCCAGTAAAACAGCCGGCACTGACAACGGAGGCCGCCCGGGGAAATCCCCTGGCCGTCCCCAGATTGTCCTGTGCTCGGCCCGGGCAGACACAAGTGCAGACGGAACAGACTACCCGCACCCCCGCTTCCGGTTGAAATCGGGGCGCAGAACCCGGCAATCTGGACACCTCGGGTGTACATGGCGCTACGATGCGCTGCCTTTCGCAGGAGGTGCCCCATGGCACAGACGATGCGACCGAACACCGCCGCCAACAACGGCCTCTTCGCCACGGACGGCAAGACCCACCCGCTCCAGGACACCCTGCTCGCGGTGACCCTGGTGCTGGGCCTGCTCGCCTTCATCACCGGACTCCTCTTCCACAGCCTGCACCTGCTCAGCTCCTGGGCCGGTCTGGCGGGCATCCTCACCGGGGCGTACGGCCAGTGGATCTCGGTGACGACGCGCGAGCGCTTCGGCCTCATCCTCGGCCTGGGCGCCTCCGCCATCGGGTTCTTCCTGGGCATGGCCCACGGCGGGCTCTTCGGCGGCCTCATCAGCTGACGCCGGGCACCGGCCGCTGCGGTCACGGACGGCGTCCGCCGGACCCGGCGGGCGCCGTCCGGCCACCGGATGCCGTACTCGCACCGGGCGACAGGCCGGTGCGAAGGTGGTGTGCGGCCAGTCTGCGCGCTCCCCTGGCGCAGTAGGCTTCGGCGCGAGAGCCGGAGCCCCTGAACCCATGGGGACAAGCCAGCCCGAGGAGCGCCCCGAATGAGCCTGACCCTGAGGACCATCAGTCGAGAGCAGCATCTGGCCTACATCCAGAGCCTGCCGGCGGCGAGTCACATGCAGGTCCCGGCCTGGGCAGACGTCAAGGCGGAATGGCGCTCGGAGAACCTCGGCTGGTTCGACGACCGCACCGGCCACATGGTCGGTGCCGGGCTCGTCCTGTACCGCCAGCTGCCCAAGATCAAGCGCTACCTCGCCTACCTGCCCGAGGGCCCGGTCATCAACTGGTTCGCGCCCAATCTCGACGACTGGATCCAGCCGATGCTGGCCCATCTGAAGAGGCAGGGCGCCTTCTCGGTCAAGATGGGCCCGCCGGTGGTCATCAGGCGGTGGAACTCGGAGACCATCAAGAAGGGCATCCAGGACGCCGACGTCAAGCGGCTGCGTGATCTGGAGGCCGATTTCATCGAGCCCCGTGCCTTCGAGGTCTCCGACAAGCTGCGCCGCATGGGCTGGCAGCAGGGCGAGGACGGCGGCGCCGGTTTCGGGGACGTCCAGCCGCGCTACGTGTTCCAGGTGCCGCTGGCCAACCGGTCGCTGGAAGAGGTCCACAAGAACTTCAACCAGCTGTGGCGCCGCAACATCAAGAAGGCCGAGAAGGCCGGTGTCGAGGTCGTCCAGGGCGGCTACCACGACCTCGAGGAGTGGCAGCGGCTGTACGAGATCACCGCCGTGCGCGACCACTTCCGGCCCCGCCCGCTGTCGTACTTCCAGCGCATGTGGTCGGCCCTCAACACCGAGGACCCCAACCGCATGCGGCTGTACTTCGCGCGGCACAACGGTGTGAACCTGGCCGCGGCGACGATGCTGATCGTCGGCGGGCACGTCTGGTACTCCTACGGGGCCTCCGACAACATCGGGCGCGAGGTCCGGCCCTCGAACGCGATGCAGTGGCGGATGCTGCGCGACGCCTACGCCCTCGGCGCCACGGTCTACGACCTGCGCGGCATCTCGGACTCGCTGGACGAGACGGACCACCTCTTCGGACTGATCCAGTTCAAGGTGGGCACCGGCGGCCAGGCCGCCGAGTACCTCGGCGAGTGGGACTTCCCGCTGAACAAGCTGCTCCACAAGGCGCTCGACATCTACATGTCGCGGCGCTGACCCCGCGTTCCTCGCTTCGACGACGTCGGCAGTCTTCCTGCCTCTGACACTCCCCAGCCACGAGAAAGGTTCCAGGTCCGGCCATGGCGCTCACGCTCTACGTCGACACCGCGCGCTGGCGGGCGCATCACAAGCACGTGCAGGAGCAGTTCCCCGGACTGGTGCCGGTCTGCAAGGGCAACGGGTACGGCTTCGGGCACGAGCGGCTCGCGGAGGAGGCCACACGGCTGGGCTCCGACGTCCTCGCCGTCGGCACGACGTACGAGGCCGCGCGGATCAAGGACTGGTTCGGCGGTGACCTGCTGGTGCTGACGCCCTACCGGCGCGGCGAGGAGCCGGTGCCCCTGCCCGACCGGGTGATCCGCTCGGTGTCCTCCATCGACGGCGTGTACGGCCTCGTCGGGGCCCGCGTGGTCATCGAGGTGATGTCCTCGATGAAGCGGCACGGCGTCAGCGAGCAGGAGCTGCCGCAGCTGCACGCGGCCATCGAGAACGTGCGCCTGGAGGGCTTCGCGATCCACCTGCCGCTGGACCGCACCGACGGCTCGGACGCCGTCGAGGAGGTCATCGGCTGGATGGACCGGCTGCGGGCGGCCCGGCTCCCGCTGCACACCATGTTCGTCAGCCACCTCAAGGCCGAGGAACTCGCCCGGCTCCAGCAGCAGTTCCCGCAGACCCGTTTCCGCGCCCGCATCGGCACGCGGCTGTGGCTGGGTGACCACGAGGCCACCCAGTACCGCGGCGCGGTCCTGGACGTCACGCGCGTGGCGAAGGGCGACCGCTTCGGCTACCGGCAGCAGAAGACGGCCTCCGACGGCTTCCTGGTGGTCGTGGCGGGCGGTACGTCGCACGGGGTGGGCCTGGAAGCTCCCAAGGCGCTGCACGGCGTCATGCCGCGCGCCAAGGGCGTGGCACGCGCCGGTCTCGCCACCGTGAACCGGAACCTCTCGCCGTTCGTCTGGGGCGGCAAGCAGCGCTGGTTCGCCGAGCCGCCGCACATGCAGGTCTCGATCCTGTTCGTGCCCTCGGACGCGCCCGAGCCGAAGGTCGGCGACGAACTCGTGGCCCATCTGCGGCACACCACCACGCAGTTCGACCGGATCGTGGACCGCTGAGCCACGCTCCGCCCGCGCGGGAGACGACGAGAGGCCGTACCCGGCAGCCACCGGGTACGGCCTCTCGTCCGTCGCGGCCTGTCTCGTTCGCTCAGAGCGAACGGTCTTCGGGTGCGGGCCCGGGCGGGCTTCCCCACTCGACCTGAACGCCCTCGGACGGCTCCGCGTACCGCACCGGCCGGGCGGCGGCGCCCAGGACGAAGACGTCCTCGGCGCCGTCGAGCACCCCGCCCGACGGGTCGTCGTCCCCGGCCTGGCGCACCACGTCACGGTCCGGCACGAGGATGTCGCGCACCACGACCGCGCACAGGTACACGGTTCCCGCCAGGTGGACGGCGATAGCCCAGTGGTAGCCGTCCGTCGGCAGGCCCTTGTGCGCGTCCCCGCTGGTCGTGTACGCGAGGTACAGCCAGATCCCGAGGAAGTACGCCACCTCGCAGGCCTGCCAGATCAGGAAGTCGCGCCACTTCGGGCGGGCCAGCACGGCCAGCGGGATCAGCCACAGGACGTACTGGGGTGAGTAGACCTTGTTGGTGAGGATGAACACGGCCACGATCAGGAAGGCGAGCTGGGCGAAGCGCGGCCGCCGGGGGGCCATGAGCGTCAGTGCCGCGATGCCGAGGGAGCACAGCACCACCAGGAGGGTGGCCACGGTGTTCACGAAGTCCGTGCTGGGCGGATCGGCCGAGTTCTGGGCCCAGATCAGCCAGAAGGACCCGAAGTCGACGCCCCGGTCGTGGCTGAAGTCGTAGAACTGCCACCAGCCGTCCCGGGCGAAGGCCATCACGGGGAGGTTGACGACCAGCCAGGCGCCGATCGCTCCGCCCAGGGCCATGCGGTACTCACGCCATCGGCCGGCCCGCCAGCACAGGACGAGCAGCGGGCCCAGCAGGAGCACGGGATAGAGCTTGGCGGCGGTCGCGAGCCCCAGCAGGACGCCGAAGGCCCGGGGACGCTCCCGCGACCACATCAGCATGGCGGCGGCCGTCAGGGCGACCGCCAGCAGGTCCCAGTTGATCGTGGCGGTCAGCGCCAGGGCCGGCGCCAGGGCGACCAGGAGTCCGTCCCACGGCCGCCGGGCGTGCGTGCGGACCACGCAGACGGCGATGACGGCCGCGCACGCCATGAGCATTCCGGCGTTGACCATCCAGTACCACCGTTCCTGGTGCTGGATGCTGCCGCTGTGCGGGGTCAGCCAGGAGGCGACCTCCATGAAGACGCCGGTCAGCACCGGGTACTCCAGGTACGGCATGTCGCCGGTGAGCTTGTCGAAGTAGGGCACCAGGCCGTCGGCGAACCCGCGCCCCTGGTACAGGTGCGGGATGTCCGAGTAGCAGGCCTTCGTGTACTGGGAGCTGGCACCGAAGAACCAGGCGCTGTGGTAGCAGGGGGCCTTCTGGACCAGGCCGAGCGCGAACATGCCGATCGCGACGAGTGCGATCACCCGCACCGGGGTCCACCAGGACGTGCCGAGCAGGGCGTGCCGCCCGACGGGACCGCCGATCAGCTCGCTGCCGGCCGCGGCGACCTCGTCCTCCTGGGTCGGCCGGACCGGGCCGGGCTCGTGCGGGCTCGCTTGCGTCGATTCAGCACTGGGCATGCCGCACATCCTGCCGTACGCGAGGGGGAACACGCCGTGGGCCGCCGCACCCGAGCGGTGCGGCGGCCCATGTTTCACGTGAAACGGTCCGGCGGGGCGGTGGCCCGGCTCATGGCCGAGGACGAGGTGCCTCGGCCGGTGTCACCGGGTCTACGGCCACCACGACGACCTCGTGGGCGACGGTGAGGAACCGGTGCCTTGGTTCGACCCGCCCCCGCCGCCGTCGGCACCGTTGCCGCCGTTGCCGCCGTTGCCGCCATTGGCCCCGTTGCCGCCGTTGGCTCCGTTGCCGCCGTCGGCTCCGTTACCGCCGTTCTGCCCTCCGGCGTCCGTACAGCCCCAGAAGCCGCAGTGCGACTGCGAGGGCGACGGCGGTGCGGGCGGGGACGGGCTGTTCTCCTCGGTGTGGCTGGGCGTGATCGACGGCGACGGGCTGTTCTCCTCGGTCTGGGTGGCCGTGGGAGTGGGCGTGGTGCTGGGCGCCGCGTTGAGGACCTCGCCGATGGGCTCGGGCGTCGGGAACTTCTCCGCGGGCTGGCCCTTCAGCGCCTCCATCATGTAGTCGTGCCAGATCTCGGACGGGAACGAGGCACCGTGGATCTGCTTCTGGCCACCGGTCCCGTACATCTCCAGGAACGTGCGCGACTTGTTCTTCTCGTTGTCGTCCAGCCGGAACATGCCGATCGCGGTGGACAGCTGCGGGGTGTAGCCCACGAACCAGGCGGACTTGTTGCCGTCGGTGGTACCGGTCTTGCCGGCCACCTCGCGTCCGGGCAGCTTGGCGTTGGTACCCGTGCCCTTGTCGACCACGGTCTTCAGCACGTCGGTGACGTTGTCCGCGACCTTGGCGTCGAAGGCCTGCTTGGTCGCGCTCTTGTGCTCGTAGACCGTCCCGTCCTGGTTCCTGACCTCGGTGACGGAGAACGGCTCGTTCTGCTTCCCGCTGGTGGCGAAGGTCGCGTACGCGCCCGCCATGCGGATGGCGCTCGGGTCGGAGATGCCGATGGAGAAGGAGGGGAACGTGGTACCGGCCAGGCTGTCCTTCTTCAGGCCCGCGTCCAGCGCCGCCTGTTCGACCTTGTCCAGACCCACGTCCATGCCGAGCTGCACGAAGGCGGAGTTCACCGACTGCCGCATCGCCTCGCGCAGGTCGATCATGTAGTTGGGGGGAGTGCCGACGTTGTCGTTTCCGTCATTGGTCTGGAGCCACTCCTCACCCTGCTCGTTCTTCCAGACGGTCCCGTCGTACTTCTTGATCTTGAGCTTGTTCTTGCCGCTGTACCGGCTCTTGGGGGAGACCAGCGTGCGCTGGTCCGCCCCCTGCGTCGGGCCCCCGTTCGGGTCGCGGACACCGTCGCGCATGGCCGCCGCCAGGACGAACGGCTTGAAGGTCGAGCCCACCTGGGCACCGGTGGCGTCCGCGTTGTCGGTGAAGTGCTTGGTCCAGTCGACACCGCCGTAGATCGCCTTGATGGCACCCGTCTTGGTGTCCACCGAGGCGCCGCCGAACTGCACGTGCGTGTCGGTCTTGGGGCGCAGCTTGGGCTTGATGTTGGCCTTCTGGACCTTCTCCACCGCGGTCTTCAGCTTCTCGACCTTGTCCTTCTCGAAGGTCGTGTGGATCTGGTAGCCGCCCTGCTGCAGCTTGTCCGCGCTGATGCCCGTGTTGTGGACGACGTAGGACTTGGCCAGGTCGACGAGATAACCGACCTGACCGCTCATCCGGGTGTTGGACCGCGGGCTCTGCCACTTGGGGAGCGACCGGTACTTGTCCCGCTCGCCGGCGCTGAGGTGGCCGTACTCGACCATCTTGTCCAGCGTGTCCTGCATCTGGCGCGTGACCCGCTTGGTGTTGGCCTCGGGGGTGGCCGTCGGGTCGATGGCCGTCGAGCCGGCCGGGTCGTAGTACGTGGCTCCCTTGAGCACCGCCGCCAGGAAGGCGCACTCGCCGGCGTTCAGGTCCTTGGCGTCCTTGTTGAAGTACGCCCGCGAAGCGGCCTGGAGACCGTAGGCCCCACGGCCGTAGTAGGAGGAGTTGAGGTACCCCGCCATGATGTCTTCCTTGCGGAGCTTGGCACCGACCTTGATCGAGACGAAGATCTCCTTGAACTTGCGGGAGACCGTCTGCGACTGGTCGTTCAGCATCGCGTTCTTCACGTACTGCTGGGTGATGGTGGACCCGCCCTGGGTCTGACCGCCCCTGGCCATGTTGAACACGGCGCGCGCGATGCCCTTCGGGTCGATGCCGCTGTCGGTCTCGAAGGTCTTGTTCTCCTGCGAGATGACCGCGTAGCGCATGTCCTTGGGGATGTCGGAGTAGTTCAGGATCTGGCGGTTGATCTCACCGCCGGTCCGCACCATCTCGCTGCCGTCGGCCCAGTAGTACACGTTGTTCTGGGCGGTCGCCGTCTCCTGGATGTTCGGGATGGCCACCATCGCGTACCCGATGCCGGCCACCGCCACCAGGCTGCCCACGAAGCCGACGAACAGGCCCGTCACCAGCTTCCAGGACGGCGTCCAGCGCCGCCAGCCGTACTTGCCCGCGCGCGGGTAGTCGATGAACCGCTTCTTGGCGGGGGGAGCCGTCCGTCCGCGGCCGCGTCCGGGCCCCGTGGCGCCCGGGCGGCCGCCGGAGTCGCCTCCTCTGCGCCGGCCGCCGCCTCGCTGCGCCGCCCGGCGGGCCTCGGCGCGGCCCCCGTAGGGGCGCTCCTCCTGGCCCGCGTACGAACCCGACCCATGGGAAGTGGCCCCGGAGGCGGCCCCATAGGAGTCGGCGGCGGACCCGGTGGCGCCTCGCGGGGCCGCACGGCGACCGGAGGACGAACCGGACTGACCGCGTCGGGCCGCGGCACGTCCGCCTCCCTGCGGCTGCGGCGGTTTGCGACGGTGCTCGCTCATCGAACGATTACTCCTCGGGCAGGCGCACCCGTGCGCGCCTGGAAACAGCGGCTGGTTTCCGGTCCCCCCGAAGTACGGATGCGGTCGGTAGCGCATTCACCCGTACTGCACCGGGGACGAGGACGTCCCCGGGCGTCACTCGGTTCCCGGTGTTGTGCATGGCGGACAGACTACGCATCGCCAAAACCCGCCGGGTCCCGAAGTTCACCCCAAACCAGGCAACTTGGATCCACCGAGACAGGGATGTGATCCCGTTCACCCTGTCCCCTCTTGTCGCATGCGCGGGGCCGTTCTATCGTCTGGATGTATCGAGTCGATACATCAGCTTGAGATAAAGACCGTCACGGCACCCGGTACGGCATCCGCCGCCACCGGGTCGCGGCAGAGAGGAGGCGACGATGGGCCGGCGTTCCGGGATCCTCGAGTTCGCCGTACTCGGCCTGCTCCGCGAGTCCCCGATGCACGGCTATGAGCTGCGCAAACGGCTCAATACATCGCTGGGCGTCTTCCGCGCGTTCAGCTACGGGACGCTCTATCCGTGCCTCAAGACGCTGGTCGCGAACGGCTGGTTGACCGAGGAACCGGGGAACACCACCGAGGACGCCCTCGCCGCCCCGCTCGCCGGACGCCGCGCCAAGATCGTCTACCGGCTGACGGCGGAAGGTAAGGAGCACTTCGAGGAGCTGCTCTCCCAGACGGGCCCCGACGCCTACGACGACGAGCACTTCGCCGCGCGCTTCGCCTTCTTCGGGCAGACCTCGCGCGACGTCCGCATGCGCGTGCTCGAGGGCCGCCGCAGCCGTCTGGAGGAGCGCCTGGAGAAGATGCGCGCCTCCCTCACGCGCACCCGGGAGCGCCTCGACGACTACACCCTCGAGCTGCAGCGCCACGGAATGGAGTCCGTGGAGCGCGAAGTGCGCTGGCTGAACGAGCTCATCGAGAGTGAGCGGGCCGGTCGCGACCTCAAGGGGTCCGCCGACGGGGGGCCCGCTCAGCAGGACACCACCAATGGAGCGACGGGCGGCCTGCCCCGGACCGGGGAGCGTTCCCGGCCGGATACGCCCGGCGACACCGCCACGTGAGGTCCCGTCGGGGCTTCACCGAGTACACACAGGGAGCAACCGGAATGGGTTCGGTTCGCGTAGCCATCGTCGGTGTGGGCAACTGCGCCGCATCGCTGGTGCAGGGCGTCGAGTACTACAAGGACGCCGACCCGGCGTCCAAGGTGCCCGGCCTCATGCACGTGCAGTTCGGCGACTACCACGTGCGTGACGTCGAGTTCGTCGCCGCCTTCGACGTCGACGCGAAGAAGGTCGGCCTGGACCTCGCGGACGCCATCGGCGCCTCCGAGAACAACACCATCAAGATCTGCGACGTCCCCTCCACCGGTGTGACGGTGCAGCGCGGCCACACCCTCGACGGCCTCGGCAAGTACTACCGCCAGACCATCGAGGAGTCCGCCGAGGAGCCGGTCGACGTCGTCCAGATCCTCAAGGACAAGCAGGTCGACGTCCTCGTCTGCTACCTGCCCGTCGGCTCCGAGGACGCGGCGAAGTTCTACGCCCAGTGCGCCATCGACGCCAAGGTCGCCTTCGTCAACGCCCTCCCGGTCTTCATCGCCGGCACCAAGGAGTGGGCGGACAAGTTCACCGAGGCGGGCGTCCCGATCGTCGGTGACGACATCAAGTCGCAGGTCGGCGCCACCATCACGCACCGCGTCATGGCGAAGCTGTTCGAGGACCGGGGCGTCATCCTGGACCGCACGATGCAGCTGAACGTCGGCGGCAACATGGACTTCAAGAACATGCTCGAGCGCGAGCGCCTGGAGTCCAAGAAGATCTCCAAGACGCAGGCCGTCACCTCCCAGATCCCCGACCGGGACCTCGGCGAGAAGAACGTCCACATCGGCCCGTCCGACTACGTGGCGTGGCTCGACGACCGCAAGTGGGCCTACGTCCGCCTCGAGGGCCGCGCCTTCGGCGACGTCCCGCTGAACCTGGAGTACAAGCTCGAGGTCTGGGACTCCCCGAACTCCGCGGGCGTCATCATCGACGCGCTGCGCGCCGCGAAGATCGCCAAGGACCGCGGCATCGGCGGCCCGATCCTGTCGGCGTCCTCGTACTTCATGAAGTCCCCGCCGGTCCAGTACTTCGACGACGAGGCCCGGGAGAACGTCGAGAAGTTCATCCGCGGCGACGTCGAGCGCTGACACACCCCGCACAACGCTCCTGCCAGGGCTGAGAGGGTCCCCGAGGCGATCGCCCCGGGGACCCTCCCGTATGTGAGGCTGTGCCCCATGGCCGTCGTCCGTGACCTGCGCGTCCTCCTGCGCCTGCGGGACTTCAGACGGCTGCTCGCCGTACGGCTGTTCTCCCAGGGCGCCGACGGCGTCTACCAGGTCGCGCTCGCCGCCTACGTCGTCTTCTCCCCGGAGCACCAGGCCTCGGCCGCCGCCGTCGCCTCCGCCATGGCCGTGCTGCTGCTGCCCTACTCCCTGGTCGGCCCGTTCGCCGGCGTGCTGCTGGACCGCTGGCGGCGCCGTCAGGTCTTCCTCTACGGCAATCTGCTCCGCGCGGTGCTGGCCGCCGCCACCGCCGCCCTGATCGCGGCGGGCGCCGCCACCTGGCTGTTCTACGTCTCCGCGCTGTGCGTCACCGCCGTGAACCGCTTCGTCCTCTCCGGCCTGTCCGCCGCGCTGCCGCGGGTGGTCGACGCCGAACGGCTGGTGATGGCCAACGCGCTCTCGCCGACCGCGGGCTCCCTCGCCGCGTTCGGGGGCGGTGGGCTCGCCTTCGTGACCCGTCTGGCGGGGGCCGACTCCGACACCGCCGTGATACTGCTCGGCGCCGCCCTCTACCTGTGCGCCGCCCTGGCGTCCCTGCTCATGGCACGGGACCTGCTCGGCCCCGACCGGCGGGCGCGCCGGCCGCGGCTGGGGACCGCGCTGACCGGCACCGCGCGGGCGCTGCTGGCAGGGGTACGGCACCTGGGCGCGCCGCCGCGCCGGCCCGCCGCACGGGCCCTGGCCGCGATGACGCTGATGCGGTTCTGCTACGGCGCCCTGACGGTCATGGTGCTGATGCTCTGCCGCTACGGCCTGGCCTCGGACCCGGACGACGGACTGCGTCTGCTCGGACTGGCGCTGGGCGCGTCCGGCGCCGGATTCTTCGCCGCGGCGGTCCTGACGCCGTGGGCGACGGGGACCCTGGGCGGTCCCGCCCGCTGGATCGCCGTGTGCGCCGGCTCCGCCGCGGTGCTCGAACCCGCCCTCGGCCTGCCGTTCGCCCCGGGGCCGCTGCTGCCGGCGGCCTTCGTGCTCGGCCTCACCACACAGGGCGCGAAGATCGCCACGGACACGGTCGTGCAGTCCCGCGTCGAGGACGGGTTCCGCGGCCGAATCTTTTCCGTTTACGACGTGCTGTTCAACGTCGCGTTCGTGAGCGCGGCGGCCGTCGCCGCCGTGATGCTTCCGCCGGACGGGCGATCGGTGGCCCTGGTGATCACGATCGCCGTGATCTACGGAGCGGTTGCTGTGGCTATGACCCGGTTCGACCGCTCGTAAGTGTCACATCAACGCCACAGAGCCCCGGAGAAGTACGGGGATGTCAGTAGAGGCCTGTAGCTTACGTGCGTCTTATTTCGACGCCATGTTCGCGTCATCGTGCCTATGTTCTAGGGGGACCCCCAAGTGACCACTCCGCCGCCCCAGGGCCAGAATCCGTACGCCCAGGCTCCGGTCCCTCCCCCGGGGCAGCAGGCCGCCGGTCAGCCGGGCGTCCCCCAGCAGCCGTACCCGCCGCAGCAGCCGTATCCGCCCCAGCAGCCGTACGCTCCCTTCCCGCAGCAGGGCGCCCCGGTGCCGCCGCCCGCTCCGGCCGGGCGCAGCGGCAAGAAGGTGCTGCGCGTCGTCGGCGGCGTCGTCGTCGTGGTCCTCCTCGGTCTGCTGAAGTTCGGCGGCGCTCTGGGACTGGGCTGGTTCCTGGGCCGCGACGACGCGGAGACCACGTCGGTGGGCTCGTGCATGCACAACGACGGCACGATGACCAAGGCGGACCTCAAGGAGGTCGACTGCTCCTCCGACAAGGCGCAGTACAAGGTGGTCGAGAAGTTCGACGGCTCCACCGACCAGGAGAAGTGCACCTCCGTCAAGGACGCGACGATCTCCTACGTCCAGTCCGGCGGCGGCCACGACGTGGTGCTCTGCCTGAAGGACGCCAAGTAGGTCGTCAAGCAGGTCCCCACAGCCCCGGCGAGGGAGCCGTGCAGGGCGAAGGGCCCGTGTTTCACGTGGAACACGGGCCCTTCGCCGTCTTCGGCCTCCGGAAGTGTTCTGCGGCTCCTGCCCATCCATGCCTCCCCGCGTGGATGAATGACAGGGTGACCCCTCTCAC